>NZ_CFIGVI010000047.1:3647-8838 GCF_984588085.1 Wandonia sp. | reverse complement strand
AAGTGCTTCAAAAACATCTCCAAAAGAGCCGGCGGATCCGCTTACCGATCTGCACTTCGCAAACAAACTGAAGCAGCCTATAAAAACTGCCAGCAAGAGTAAGTTAATCTCGTATCTATAAAACTTTCTAAACATGATCAATCATCTGTATAATCAGTAAAAATACTATCCTGTGGCCTTTTACCCCTGATTTATCAATGAAAATGTAACAAAAGATTCACTTGCTTTTTGTATATTTAGAAACAGCACAAAACCAAAATTTCTTAACTATGGATGCAAATAGTAAATGTCCTTTTTCCGGAGCCTCTCATCAACATAACACAGGTAGTCACGGCACACAGAATACTGATTGGTGGCCCCGTCGCTTAAAATTGAATATTCTGCGACAGAATTCTTCCCTGTCTGATCCTATGGATTCAGAATTTGATTATCGAGAAGCATTTAACAGTCTTGATCTGAACGCCGTAAAAAAAGATCTTGAAACCCTGATGACAGATTCTCAGGACTGGTGGCCGGCTGATTTTGGTCATTATGGTCCTTTGTTTATCCGAATGGCCTGGCATAGCGCAGGAACGTATAGAATCCACGACGGACGCGGAGGTGCGGGATCCGGACAGCAGCGCTTTGCGCCTTTGAACAGTTGGCCGGATAATGCGAATCTGGATAAGGCAAGAAGGTTACTTTGGCCCATTAAGCAAAAATATGGAAACAAAATATCCTGGGCCGATTTGCTCATCCTTACTGGAAATGTAGCTCTGGAGTCTATGGGCTTCAAAACATTTGGTTTTGCAGGTGGACGTGAAGATGTGTGGGAACCGGAAGAAGATGTATACTGGGGTTCAGAACAAACCTGGCTCGGAGACGAAAATCGCTATTCGGGAGAACGTGATCTTGAAAATCCGTTAGCCGCTGTACAAATGGGACTTATTTATGTCAATCCCGAGGGTCCGGGAGGAAATCCTGATCCGATTGCAGCCGCAAAAGATATCCGGGAAACATTTGCCCGAATGGCTATGAATGACGAAGAAACGGTAGCTCTTATTGCCGGAGGACATACTTTTGGTAAAACTCACGGAGCAGGAGACCCGGGGTTAGTGGGACCGGAACCGGAAGCAGCCGGTCTTGAAGAACAGGGACTGGGCTGGATCAGTTCTTACGGTTCAGGAAAAGGAGGTGATACGATTACAGGTGGTCCTGAAGTTACCTGGACGCAGCAACCAACACAATGGAGTAATTTGTTTTTTAAGAACTTATTTGAATTTGAGTGGGAATTAACTAAAAGTCCTGCCGGAGCTCATCAATGGGTGGCGAAGAATGCAGAAAAAACGGTTCCGGATGCTCATGATTCTACCCGAAAGCATCTTCCAACCATGTTGACAACCGATCTTTCCCTTCGCTTTGATCCTGTTTACGAGAAAATATCGCGGCGTTTTTATGAGAACCCTGACGAATTTGCAGATGTCTTTGCCCGTGCCTGGTTCAAACTTACACATCGCGATATGGGACCCAAATCCCGTTATCTCGGACCCGAAGTTCCTTCGGAGGATTTACTCTGGCAGGATCCTATTCCTGCTCCGCATTCCCCGTCAATTGATGAAGCGGATATCCGTCAATTAAAAACCCGGATTACAGATTCCGGTCTTACTATATCTGAACTGGTGACCACAGCATGGGCTTCAGCTTCTACCTTCAGAGGTTCAGATAAACGGGGTGGAGCGAACGGAGCACGTATTCGGTTAGCTCCTCAGAAATACTGGCAGGTAAATCAGCCGGCACAATTAGGAAAAGTGTTGGATACGTTAGAAACAATCCAACAGGAATTTAACAAGAATCAAACAGGTGGAAAACAACTCTCATTAGCAGATCTGATCGTACTTGGTGGGTGTACAGCCATTGAACAAGCGGCTAAGAAGGCAGGTTATGAAAAAGAAGTGCCTTTTATTCCCGGACGTATGGATGCTACAGCAGAACAAACCGATATTGAATCCTTTGCAGTACTGGAGCCATTGGCAGACGGTTTCCGTAATTACGCAAAAAAGCAAACTGCTTCCTGTGCTGAAAATTATCTCATTGACAAAGCGCAGTTACTGACCTTAACTGCACCCGAAATGACGGTACTGATTGGAGGTATGCGTGTTCTCAATACCAATTTTGATCATTCACACCATGGTGTATTCACCCATCACCCGGAAACATTATCCAATGACTTTTTCATCCACCTGTTGGACATGCAAACGGTCTGGAAATCAACTTCAGAGACCAACGATCTTTTTGAGGGACGCGATCGGAAAACCGGGGAACTCAGATGGACCGGAACCCGGGTGGACTTACTGTTTGGTTCGCATTCGGAATTACGTGCCCTTGCAGAAGTATACGCCAGTTCAGATGCTCAGGAGAAATTTATAACCGATTTCATTTCTGCCTGGAATAAGGTTATGAATCTGGATCGTTTTGACCAAAACAAATAAAACAAATCAGGGAAGTCGGTAGTGGGTTTACTACCGGCTTTTTATAGATCAGGCCGTTTTCTTTCGCTTTTTATACAACCAGATAAATAAGGGGATGAAAAGCGTTCCGAACAGCCATTGCCAATGTTTTGAAAAGAAAGTAGAAAAAGTATATCCCGGAGAACCGTTCACGGTGATTTCCCCTTCATAAACAGGAATATCCCGGTAAGCTTCTCCTACCTCATCAAACACTTTTACAGAAACTTTGGCTATTAATGTATGCGTTCCCTTACGCAAAGGCTGTATGTGCCACCTCCATACGGTAACTTCTGCTTCGCTAACTTTTTGTTCTTCACTTGACCGGGTAGTTATTTCAAAATTTTTTCCATTTGACGGATCATATAATGTGGCTTTCATACGCGAACCAACTTTAATCACTTTTATTGTATAACCTGCTGAATCAATATCTTCAAACAATACTGCTTCTCCTTCTTGTTGTATGATTCGGAAAAAAGCATCATATCGTTGTCCTACGCGCATTTCCTCCGGAACTTTAAATGCAAGTGTACCGGGAACCAAGTCACGAGCAGACAGACTACTCAATCCTTCATCTACCTGTTTAGTAACGATTGTATCTCCCATAAACTCAATACGCGTATTCGTCGTATCTGTTGAGGAGACGAGTATATCCTCTCCAGTTTGTTCGCTATCATTTTCTCCCGAGCCACTATCTCCCGAACAGGAAAAGATGGTTGACATGATCAACAGGAGAAGTACTGTTGGGAAAAGGGATCTTTTGTGCATACCATTTTTGTTTTCATTGTAATAAAGTAGTACCAATCGTCATGCCAGAAAGCCTTTTAAGGAGCCTTTTCGACAGATCTCATTTACAGTTAGTTCACCAAACTTACTAAAAAATCGCATTCAAAATAAAACTCTCTTTCAAAAGCATTTAGTCTTTTTTAACACCTCATCCGCATTTCCCCCTTTTATTCTCCAAAAAGAATCGTAACTTTTAAAAGAACACAAAATTTCAATCATATGGGAATTATAGCAACATTATTAGTGGGAGCAATTGCAGGGTGGTTAGGAAGTGTACTTTACAAAGGAAGTGGTCTCGGACTTCTTGGAAATATTATTGTAGGAATTATCGGTAGTGCATTAGGATACTGGTTGCTGGGGCAGTTTGGTGTCAACCTCGGAGAAGGTATTGTCGGGTTTATACTTACCGGAGCAATCGGAGCTATTGTAATCCTCTTTGTATTAAATCTGATTTTCAAGAAAAGATAATGGAAACTTGTTTAAGCAGTGAGACTCGTGTATTTCTCATGAGTACTCCTGCTAACCCTTACTCTGCTGAGAATAAACTCCCCTGCTTAATAGTATAGGTTTCCGTCTTTATCTACTACAAATAATTTATTGTTCGCAATAAAGGGAGGATATTTAACGCCCGCTTTCAGTTTAAAAGAGGTTATCTCTTTAGCTGTATTCAAATCAATAACACTCATCTTCTTCAACGTGTATGAGTAAAAAACTGCTTTTTCGTTATCGGAAAAACTCAACTGATAGGTTCCCGAACTAACAACGGAATTCATATCGAGGTCTATTTTTTTGAGTAACTCTCCGTTTTGGCTATCCAGATAAAAAATCGTTCTACCGGAAAAAAAAGCTATTTCATTTTCGTTCGAAAACCGTGCCGCAAAAGAATTAATCCCCGTTCCGGATTTGAACTCCCACTTTACTTCTCCGGTTAATAAATCATAACTTTTCATTGTATCAGGAAATAAAGTAAGACAGACCACATTATTCATTATAAACGGATAATCATTGACAAACTCTTCAGCAGGATTTTTCTGTGTTATGATCTGCTCCCAATTATGCTCTCCGGTTATTGCCCTCATACTATAGAGTTTATCGGGATAGCTATTAAGGATAACAGCCTCTTTGTATAACAACATAAATGACGCTATTCCGGGTAATTTTTTCTTCCCTGTCACCTTCATTTCTTCCGTATCAAAGGTTATCATTTGATTTTCATTATCAATAAATGTTGGCCATATAATGTACCTGTCATACACAACGGCATTGACAAGATTCGGATTGCAATGATCTATCTTCGCAATCAGGGAACCGTCGTTACAATCAAGTACAAATAAGGAAGAGTGATTTGAAAGAAAGATTTTTTGCTTGTACAGAAGAGCATCCCCCATACTATCCGGCAGCTTGCGACTCCAGAGAACAGTATCGGTAGTAATCTCTTTTAGTACTACCATTTTATTCGCGTAAGCCAACACCATTTTATCTTCCAGAACCATCGGGAGGGCACTCAGACCCTTTTCCATTTGTTTTACAACAAGTTCAGGCTCCACTCCGGGAACAGTTACAATTCGTTCGTTGTTATAGTTAAACAAGTTATAGTTCATATTCTGAGGTTTAAAGTAACTAAATTTACTTATTCACCCACTAACTACTTAATACTTAATTTCACGCAGTGAGTCTCAAGATTCAATTATATTTGCAAAAATTTACAATGAATATGCTTTACAGCAAAGGATCAAACCGTATAAAAGCTTATTATTTCATACTGCTTTTCTACTTTCTTATCTGTGAATTTCACACACTATTCGCACAACGTATGAGATCTAACTTTTCAAATGATCCGGTCGTATCACATCGTTTCCACAGAAATCGTGATTATGGCCTTTTTGAAATCGATCAACAAATTATTTGGGTAACATATTTGC
>NZ_CFIGVI010000047.1:0-3547 GCF_984588085.1 Wandonia sp. | reverse complement strand
ACTAATGAGAATATTATTGCTACTTATATTAACAAAGCAACTGATAAGTCAAAAGGATTTGATGCCTATGGCTATGTAAAAGTAAACAAACATGGTTATTCTGATCATGGAGACAGACTTCTCCCAGGATATGGGATCGTCGACTTTGTACAAACCAACTCAGATGAGATCGCTTTTGTACAAATTGAAAGCGCAGATTATTCCAGAAAATTATTTCAAAAATTTTCACTTATCATTCTGGACGTAGAGAATTCAACTCAACCTATTTTCGTAGAACATGAATTTGATCCCAGACTATTTTTCGAACCCGAAATAGGAATCTATGGAAGTATCAATAAAATAACCCATTCTCTGATCAATAAAAAAGAGAATAAGCCCGGAATTTACGGCATTCAATTATCAAGTGTTTTAAAAAATGAATCAGGGAACTATTTTGTCGTCTTTGAACAGTACAACCCGATGAGTAATGATCCCCTTTCAAAAAAGATAACCCATACTCAAGTAAGAAACACCGTAGTTGCTTGTGTTTCTCCACAATTGGAAGTGACTGCAGTACACAAGATTGCAAAGAGTTTTAATTTATTCAAAGACATTGGTGCCAAGGGGTTCTTATATCAAAATGATTTATATCTCTTTTTTCCGGATGCATTGGAAAATAAAGATATACTAACCAGTAGTGCTTCAACTCCGCAAAAAGGACTTAATATCTCGAAACCCTTTACACTTGCATGCGCCATTGTTTCAGCAGATGGTTCTGAAATATCAAAACAAATTGTCCATGAATTCTCAAAAAAGAATCGTTTTCTCCCCTCTGTTCCCTCTATGCGGGAAATTCGCCCTGGAAAATATCTGATTGAAACCCAATCAAGAGAAGAAATATATAACTATCCTGTATATATACGACCTGTAAATATTCAAATTTATTAAGTATGCTATCTAAAACTAGTGGGAAGACAGTTTTTGCTCCTTAGTAGTCCATGCAGACCATTACGGCTACCTGCGGAACAATTGTTTTTAGAGCGGTATGTACTCTTTTTACCGTTGCCCATTGGGAATAACCGGTATAGCCTCCCCTGCACATACCTACTCTTCCATCGCATCAGGATTGTTTACTGATCCCGTCAATAACATCATAAATATCTGTTCCTTCGTGTTCATAAGGAGCCTAGTTATTCAGGTCTGTTTTAATTCCCCTCGCGTAGACAACAACTCCGACATATTCACGGTCTGCTGATTTTTTCCCGAAGAAAGCATCTCCCTCTCCCTGATAATATGTCGTATAAAACAATATCACCGGTAACGGTGTGTGATTTTCCTTTTTTCGAACAATAATTGCCGATAAATCTACTCCACTTCGTGTCGGAATTAACACATTCTTCTGGATATCATAGAGGGTATCAGCAGATGGTTTTTGCTGGGAAAACCCTGCCAAACAGCATAAAAAGGAAAGTATAAAAAGTAGTTTCATTGATTCTAAAACATTAAATATGAATCCGGCAAACAAAACAATAAAAACAGATCTATCAGTTAGTTATACGGAATCGGAATAAATACTCTTTTCGTTTCGCTCCATTATTTTACAGGGGTCTTCCACCCTCTCAAATCCATATTTTTCGTATAAACCATGCGCATCTGCCGTAGCCAGTTTCCAACTTTTTACGTCTTGCAATTTCGGATACGTCATGATATACTCCATCAGATTTTTGGAATACCCCTTCCCTCTTTCCTGTTCAAGAATAAATACGTCCAGTAAGTAGGCAAAAATTGTAAAGTCAGTTACCACCCGTGCATAACCGATTTGCTCATCATCCAGATAAATACCAAAATTCAGTGAGTTTGCTATGGACTTCCTGGTTTGCTCAAGGGTTCGTCCTTTTCCCCAATAGGAATGGGAAATGAAATCATGGATCAACGCTATATTCAGCTTATGAACGTCCGTATGTATTGTCACTTTTTTCATGTTGCGCTAATTTCGAATAACTAGTAAACGAATTTTTTCTTAACTAATTGGTGTCAAAATAAAAATTCTGGAAATAAAAGCAAAGTCGTCTTACCGACATTATTTTGTCTTTACCTGACTTAGCATAAACTCAAAATTAATCCTACCTGACTGAGCTACATCCTTATGACTATATTTTTTTCATCCCTTCTCATTGGCAACAACAATCCATTTTAGCTGATTATCCAGATACCAGACCTCCCATCCTAACTTGCTCCAGGTTCTAACTGATAATTCAAGGAAATCTTCATTTATTTCCTCACTTTGCCCCAAATGAAGGTTCATCTGAACAACAATTGTATCCGGTCTTTCAAACCCTTTAATTCGTAAATCATAACAAGCAGCGAACTCATCTGAAAAGTACACCGTAGTCCCCTCCGTTATATCCTTGGTAAATTTTTCCTGAACATTTTTTTCTCGTATTAAATCTTTCACACCCCGATGGATGAATTTGATCCGGATTATTCTTTCCCAATAATTTAATTTCTCTATGTACTTTCTTAATTTCACATCACCAGTAACTTGACAATAAATGAAACGTATAGCTAGCAAAACCAACACAAAAAATAAACGAAATAATAAACCAATTTGTAATACGTATTCTATCTCCCTTCTTGCGTTTCCATTCTTTCTTCCATTCCTCAAAAACTTTAACCCACTTAAAATTGATTATCAGGATAACGATAAATAGTATAGGTACGGTTATAGGTATCCAAAAATATTCTTGTCCTAAATTCAGAAATACAATTAATGAATTAGCAATTCCTGACAAAATTGCAGTTTGTTTCATCGCAATTGCAAAAAAAGCCATTCCGGCTTCACTTTCATCGTTAAAAAAGTGCTTATAAACTATGCAGAAATCGAAAAAGTATCGTTTATAAAAAGAAAACATCAGGTTCTATTTTGGTGATTAACATACAAAAGCATAAAAGACAAAATGATGAATAGTGTATTGAAAATCACACTAATTAGGTATAAATTATTCCATTTAATGATTTGTTTCTTGACAGGAGGTAACTCTCCTTTCCATTTTTTAAACTCTTTCACCCACTTATAGTTAATCAAATGGGATAAGATCATACTACTTACCAAAATCACCATCATTACTTTAGTATTATCATTTTCATAGATGGCTTTATGTAGAACAACTATACTCCAAATAAAAATAGCCTGAACTCTTGAAATCGTTATGTAAGCGGCATTTACTTCGTCTTTATCTTTTCGCAGCTTACTATAAACGTAGCAAAAATCAAAAAAATAACGTTTGTATATTTTTCTTATTACCATCTAGTCACTATCCCCATAAAACAAATTCACCACTACCATGTCGCCCCTAGTATGGCTAACAATATTCCAAATACAACAAAAATAAAAAGTCCAAATAAGGTTCTTTTAAAGAAAATTTTCTTTCCTTTTCCATCCTCTCTTTTTTGAGCGGAAATAAACGCTAAAATAATATTTACCAGATAAAAAATAAAGGCGATAATCAACAGTATACTTGACAACATAATAAGTTTAACTTTCTTCTACTAGTTATTTTAATTAATT
>NZ_CFIGVI010000046.1:0-22141 GCF_984588085.1 Wandonia sp. | reverse complement strand
GCATATGCTGAGTCAGTTGTTGAAAGTGATGGAAATTTCTCTCTGGTTGTATCATCAGAAACTGATATGATCAAAGAAGGAGAAAGTGTTCTTTTACAGGCTGATGTAGACCCTTCTTCAACAGATCTGTCGTATAACTGGACTCCGGCTGCCGGGTTAAGTTGTACGAATTGTGCCAGTCCGGTAGCAACACCTTCGGAAACAACAACCTATACCGTAACGGTAATCTCACCGGAAGGATGCGAACAGGAAGCATCTTTGACTATTTATGTTGAGTCCAGTTGTGGAGAGTTATTCATACCGACTATGTTCTCACCAAATTCCGATGGAAATAATGATGGGTTCTGTGTCCATGGGGAAAAGGATTGTATTCTTTCTTACTCCATACAGATATTTAACAGATGGGGACAGTTAGTATATGAGTCGGATAGTGTAAATGATTGTTGGGATGGTACGTTTAAAGGAAAACCGTTGAATACTGCCTCATTTGTTTACCGGGTTTATGCTACTACCGAAAGTGGAAAAGAAATAGAAATGTCGGGGAATATCAACCTACTTAGATAACAGATAAAAAACGAGTGATGAAGAGAGGACTAATAATATGTATAGCGATCATGTCGTTTTTACAAAGTAAAGGGCAGGATATTCACTTTTCGAACGTGAGTTATTCACCATTGAATCTGAATCCGGCATTGGTGGGGGCTAATCACGGTCTTCGTGCCGTTGTTAATTACCGTTCACAGTGGAACAGCGTGGCAAGACCCTATAGTACATTCGGATTTTCAGTAGATTCAAGATTTAATGAGGGAAGAAAAGGATATCTTGCCATGGGAATTAATTTTTTTAATGATCAGGCCGGGAACGAGAGAATGAGTACAACCAGCACCAGTTTGAATGCTGCTTACCATGTTATTCTGGAAGAAAGCCATAAACTGGGAGGGGGATTGTATGTCGGATTTGGCCAACGTTCTTTAAAAGATATGGGAACGTGGAGCGCGCAATTTGATGGTACAGGGTTTAACTCATCTTTAAGCAATCAGGAGAATTTTGAAAAGATGAATCTTTTTCACTTTGATATGGGGGCAGGTTTGTTGTACTCGTACGAGAAAAGTAAGAGAAGAAGTCGTCGGTCATTAATACAAAACAGAATTAATGTGGGAGCGGGTGCATATCATTTGAATCGTCCGAATTATTCATTTATTAATGTGGGAAGTGAGAAACTAGCCATACGATTTACAGCTTTTGCCAATGCTGTTTTTCAGGTAGGGAAATCAAATTTTGCACTGGAACCGGGCGTGTATTATGCTGTTCAGGGGAAATCACAGGAAATTATTTTCGGAACTTACGGTAAATATGTATTTGAAGGAAGTTCCCGTTATAACTCTAATTCTGATGTTTCCGTGTCACTGGGATTATTCTATAGAAATAAAGATGCACTAATTACGAAGGCAATGTTTTCCTGGTCGGGCTTATCTGTAGGATTTTCATATGATGTAAACACAAGTAATCTGACAGCAATCTCTCGTTCAAGAGGAGGATTTGAGTTCTTTTTGCAGTGGGCAATGGATAGCCCTTTCAAAGGAAAGAGCAGAAGTAGATGGAGATAAGAAAAACTAAAACTGCTGAGTTTTATTGAATAAGTTTTTCTATTTTGTGCTGGTAATTAGGTATGTATAGGATAGAACAAACTACTACTTATGTTGTTTCGGAAGCCCTTTAAGAGAATGAGTTTTAGTTGAAATGAAGATTCGGTTTAATAGCGTGTTTCAGTCTGACAAGTATAATCAGTATATGGCTGATCTATTTTCTGATTACGAATTTTTCAGGAATAAAAAATATTCAGCCTTGTGTCAGGAAGAGCTGGCTTTGGTTTTTGGACGAAATACATATCGTTTATTAACACATTCTGCTACCGGTGGGTTGGAAATGATTGCGAAAGCAATGGATATCCGGCCCGGGGATGAAATCATAATGCCGTCTTTTACTTTTGTCTCGACCGCGAATGCTTTTGTCTCTCATGGTGCGATTCCGGTGTTTGCTGATATTTCCATGAGTGATTTCAATTTGGAGATTGCTGAAATTGAAAAAAAAATATCAGAGAAAACCAGAGCTGTAGTTGTAACACACTATGGAGGACATTCGACTAATCTTGACGCGATACGGCAATTGTGTGATGCGCATCAGCTTATTATGATTGAGGATGCAGCAATGGGCTTTGGTAATTCATACAAAGGACAGCCGCTGGGAACAATAGGTGACATGGGCGTAATAAGTTTTGACATAACTAAACAGATTTCAGCTATTCAGGGCGGAGTGTTACTCGTAAACACTCCAAATTTTATGGATAGACTGGATGCAATTTATCATATTGGGACAAACAGGACGCGATTTGAGACGCAAAAAGTTCCCTATTATGAGTGGGTAGATACAGGGTCCAAATACCAAATGAATGAACTCAATGCAGTAGCTTTGTATGATAATCTGTTGAACCGAACACATATCCTGAATAAAAGAAAAGAATTAAGCCGGATTTACTTTAATACGTTAAGTAGTTATGCTGATTTAATTTTACCGGAGCATAAACTAACGGAGAATATACATTTGTTTTATCTGCTTGCACGATCCGAAGAGGAACGAGAAGCTCTACGTCACCATCTTTCGGAGAAGGGAATCGAGGCAATGTTTCATTACATTCCGTTACATAACTCTAAAATGGGAAAGAAATTTCCCTCTGGAACCCTTCCTGTTACCGATCACGTTTCAGGGTGTTTACTGCGATTGCCTTTGCATACAGGAATGACTGAACAAGATGTTGTAGAAGTGGGGGATGAAATAAAACAATTTTATAATGGAAGATAAAGAAGTTGCGGTTTATTCGTCCAAAACGGAAACATTTGGGTTCTTCTTCCGGCAGATATGGAAATACAGGAGTCTGATTCTGGTATTTGCACAAAGAGACTTGAAAGTAAAATATGCCCAAACATTCATAGGGTTGGGGTGGACAGTTTTACAACCTTTAACGGCATTGTTTATTTACACCTTTTTTTTCGGCTTTTTGTTAAACTGGAAAACAGATGGGATTGATTATCCGGTATATGTACTCAGTGGTTTACTGGGGTGGAACTATTTTTCATACATTGTAAACTCAGGGGCTTTTGGTATACAGGAGTCAGCACACCTGATAAAAAAGATCTATTTTCCGAAAAGCATTATTCCATTGTCCAAAACACTGACAGCACTTGTTGAATTGGGAGTTAGTCTGCTTCTTTTGGTTTTTTTATTGATCTATTTTGGACAGTCTCTTTCCTGGAAAATCGTCTTTCTTCCATTTGTATTATTATACAATACTGTATGCGGGCTTTGCCTTGTTTTCTGGATATCTGTTCTGGCGACAAAGAAACGGGATGTTTTGCACCTTGTTCCGTTCCTTATGTATTTTGGTATTTGGTTTTCTCCTGTTTTCTTTGGGAGCGATCTGTTACCTGAACGTTATAAGTTCGTTCTTGACTTTAATCCAATGGCGAATGTTGTAGAGTTATGGCGATATTTTTTATTGGATTTCGGACAGTTTAACTGGATTTGGGTTGTGAATTTTTTGATAATACTGTTTTGCCTGCTGATAGGTATGTATTTTTTCAATCGGATAGAAAGTAAATCAAACGACTACTTATGATGTGTAATTTTGAGTATTACCTCTGAATCGAGAAGGATTATCATGAAGAAAATTGTTACAATTTTATCGTTTTTTCTATTGGGGGGAATTCTACTGTTTTTTTTGTGCACACCGGATTGGATTATAACAGCTGATCTGAGTAGTATGGAGATCTGGTATCCTAATTTGGGAACCCTAGTATATTTTTTTATAAATACTTTAGTCTATTATTTATTAGGAATGGCCACACTATGTTTAGTGGCTATTAATTACAAGTACATTCTTGAACGAATTAAAATAAACAGTCGTGAAAAATTATATGGCTTGTTTTTATTAGTGTTGATCCTACAGTTCGGTTATTGTTTGGTATATACTGAATTTTATCCTGCAGTAATGATGCCCTCTTTTTCATATGGAAAAATGGATCAGGATAACTTGTCTTTTAATCGTGCAGAGTTATGTGTTTTTTCTGAAGGAGGAAGTGTGTTTCGGGTTGATATGGTTGAGCTTTTGGATGAATTGCCTAATTCAATGCGGAATAGTGTTATCTCTCAATCACTTTTGAAAGGTGAAAAGGATTTTAATCATTTGCAATTTAAAAAATGGGTTGCAGAGAAGATGTCTTTAAGTCAGAGTATATCTCGTATTGAGGTGTATGAGGTTACCAGAGTATACAAGTTTATTAAACAGAAAGTTGTAGAAACAGAGGAAAAAAGAACTCTATTACACGTTATAAAAGGATAATATGCGTCAAAAGTTCAATATATGGATGGATTCATTTCCAATATCTCTGGAGCATTTAGCTCTGTTTCGAATATTTTTCGCTGTTTTTCTTTATTCCTTTACAGGCTTTCCAAGGTTTGATTGGATCGCCTCTTTTCCAGACTATTTTTACTCTCCACCTCCGAGTATAGCAAGTTTTTTTAATGATTTTCCAGGGGAAACTTTTTTTTATGTCATGAATTTTTTACTGCCTCTATTGATGATACTTGTATTGGTAGGATATAAGACATTTTGGGTGTCAGTGTTACTGGGATTGGGCTTTATTCTTGTGTTTTCGTTTGAGTTTGCATTTGGAAAAATTAATCATTCCCATTTTATACCTTTTACTTTATTGCTTTTTTCTTTTTCCGGATGGGGAAAAAGATTTTCAGTTGATTACTTTCTTGACAGAGAGAAAAAGAATAAGTATCCGGCTCCCCAAAAAAATATACTTCCTCTTTACGCATTGATTATTTCATTTTCTTACTTTACCAGCGGAGTTTCAAAGCTATATGGAGGATGGCTGAACACAGATTTTCAGGCAGCTTTTGGATATTTGATTCGTAATTACTATTTCACTGAACGCCAATCACTTCTTTCTTCATTTGCTTTAAATTTGAAGTCGACATTTTTATGGGAGATGATAGACTATGCAGTGGTTGTGATTGAAATACTACCCTTTTGTTTTCTTTTTAACAAAAGGGTTTTTTCTATAAGCTTATTTTTACTTGGGCTTTTTCATTTTTTGGTTTTTCTGATTTTTAATATTTCATTTGTGTTTTACCCTTTATTATTCTGTGTTTTTATAATAAATTGGGAAAAATCAAGGTCAATTGCAAGATTAGTTCGGTTTTTTACGGGAAAAACAAAGTTCTTATCTAGACCAGTATTTGTTGTTGGTTTTGTTTCCGGGTTATATTTATTTTATATAATTCTGATGTATTCAAACATAGGAAACTTAGGAGGAGAATATCCGTTAGGTTACCTACTAGCATTATTGTTTTCTTTTATTGTACTGTTATATTTTTGCTTAGAGTCTGTAAGTATTTATCTTAGAGAAAGGAAAGACTCTAAAAATCATCAAATTGTGTAATTGAATGGAACCTGGTTCTACTATAGTTGTTGAAAATCTCTCTAAAGTATATCCTCTTCGTCAACCTCATGTCAATGAAGAAGGCGAGATGATCACGGAACATTGGGCATTGAAAAATATATCTTTTGAAATCAGAGAAGGAGAAAGTGTAGGAATAGTAGGAGAAAATGGTAGTGGTAAAAGTACGTTATTGAAAGTTTTAGCAGGAGTGACTCAACCTACTTCAGGAGAAGCCAGAATAAGGGGTAGAGTTGCAAGTGTTCTGGATATCGGAGCTGGTTTTCATCAGGAGTTAAGTGGTAGAGAAAATGTGTTTTTAAATGGACAAATTTTAGGGTTTTCGAAACGGGAGATACAAGAACAGTACGATGAAATAGTATCTTTTAGCGGAATAGAGAAGTTTATCGAAGAGCCGGTGAAAAACTATTCCAATGGAATGTATCTGCGCTTAGCCTTTAGTATTATGGCTCATTTGAATTTTGACGTTTATTTGTTTGATGAGGTATTAAGTGTGGGAGACGAAGACTTTAGGAAAAAAAGCTTTCCTAAAATAAATTCATTGATTAACAGAGGGAAAACAGTTGTTTTAATATCACACAATTTTTCTGAGATAGCGACATTGTGTAGTATGGTCTACACAATTCATGAGGGAAGACTGGTTATGAAAGATACGATTGAGCGTTTCCGTTTAAGCTTAATAAGTAAAGATGTTACCCTTCCTTATTTTGTGGAGAGGTTATCTGTAGAGGTGAAAGATACTAACGGAGAGAATCAAAGTACTTTTTTAAATAGTGAGGCATTGTTTATAGAAATAAATAATGTCTATAAAGAAGATAAAACAGATAATAATATTGCTCTTCGGTTAAAAGACAATTTAGGAAGTACGATCTTCAGTACCAGCCCTTCGTTAACAAAAGAAGGGGTAGCTGAAATTGATTATGCAGGTAGCCGGAAATATGTGATGATGGTTCCTCCTCATTATTTCAACCGGGGAACCTTCTTTATTGATATCATTTACTTTAATGAGGGAGGTATTGTAGAAGAGGTAAATAACATTTCGTATTTTACTATTCGGTTAAACCCGGTTTATAAGGAGGTTATAAAGCTTGGGGAAAAGGGGCGCATAAGAACATTTTTTGAATGGAAAATAGGATAACAGGAGATGTGTGACTATATAGTTTCTGTATGAGGTCTATCTTCTGTTAATCAGTAGAATAAATATATTGTGATCTTATATGTGTTTTGTTGTATCTTTAAAAGAAATAAATCGTACGCTACTAATCAGTTAAAAAATGAAAATAACCAACGTTCAAAAGTGGAACGATGAACTAGTTCAAAAAGGTTATGTTAAAATCGACAAATTGAATGACTGTCTTTGGACAATTCCCGGACGTAATGTATTATGAACTCACTTCTCAATTGAGAATTAATAAGTAGTATAGAATGCTAGCTGTATTGGAGAATCTTTTGACTAGAAAAATTAAGGGTTTAAGAAGACCGTATGATCATCCTGTTCAGGAATGGTGTAAAGAATTCGAAGTACATATTGATGAAATACAGTCGGAGTGGAAACAGTATGTTAAAAAATTTCAATCGTATGGCCTACCAATCGATGACTTATCTAAAGAACAAAGGTCTCTGAATGAAGATAAAAAGTGGAAGTCATTATTCTTATTTGGATATTCTCATTTCAATGAAAAAGAACTAATCCATTTCCCAAGGACAGCCGAACTGATAAGGAAGCATAAACATAGAGTAACACTAGCTATGTTTTCGACAACCGAAGCAGGTAAACATATACCGGCGCATACAGGTAACAATTCAGGTGTTTTGAGAGTTCAGATAGGGGTTGATATTTCTGATCCTGAGGGATGTGTTTTACGCGTAGAAGACAAAAAAATTCAACTAAAAGAGAAAGAAATTTTTATATTTGATGATACATTTGAGCATGAGTTAATAAATGATAGTCAGTCGAATAGAACAGTTCTGATTATAGACTACTACAAGCCTTTACCATTTTTTTACCATGTTTTAAATAAAAAGAAGATTTCAGGTATCGCAAAAAGTGATTACGTTCATTCGGTCGTAAATAAAATTAAATAAATATGCTAATAATAGGAACAGGAGGATTAGCAAAGGATATCGTTGGTAGTTTAGCGCGGGATTATCGCCACTTGAATTTTTATTTTTACAATGATAAATCATCGGAAGACCTGTTTGTTGGCAGATATAAAATTTTACATGACGAACAATCGGTTAAACAATGTTTCAAAGAAAACGATAATCGATTTAATGCTGCTATAGCAAACCCATTGATACGGGAACGAATGAACAATAAATTTAAACAATGGGGAGGAGTATTAACAACACTCATGTCTTTACAGGAGCATGTAAGTGAATTCACTGAAATTGCTGCCGGGTGTATTATACAACCGGATGTCGTTATAAGTAGTTGTGTAAGAGTCGGCGAAGGAACATTCTTTAATTGTGGAACAATTATCGGTCATGATGCTATTATTGGAAAATATGTGTCTTTTGGGCCGGGGGCCAGAGTTTTAGGTAATGCTGAAATAGGAGACTACTCATATATTGGCTGTAATTCAATAATTCTACCGGGAGTTAAAATAGGAAGTAAAGTGCGGATTGGAATAGGGAAAATAATTGATAAAGATGTCCCGGACAATACTAAAATCATATAAGACACTATGAAGTTTTTTTCTCAGTTTCAGGCTGACCAGACGAATTTTTCGGAGGTTTTTAAAAAGAATAAGGTTGTCCATGTACAAAAACACTCGGTTGAGAATACCGATACCTACTTTAGGAAATTAGCGAATGAATGTGGTATCACTCTTATATATGAAGAAGATCCGGTCACAGGTAGCATAGCGATAAACAAATGGACGGAGATCAAATATGATGCAGAAAAGTCCGGGGATAGTTATAAAAGTAGTAATAAGTCCCAGCCCTTACATACCGATTATGGATATTTCTCATTCGAAATTTATGCAGCTTTTTTTTATTGTGTTTCGCAAGCGAAGTTTGGTGGTGCAACAACTTTCATAGATGTAGACACAATTGTTCAGATTTTGAAAGAAGCAGATCCAAAGTTGTTCGATCAATTGCAAAATCATAAAATTCATTTTGGAAGGCGAGAAAATCCGGTAGCACACAACGATGATTATATTCTGCAAAAGGATCATTTAGGATGGAAAATTAACTGGAATTACTTTCGGGCAAAAGGAGATGTAAATAATCAGGTTCTGATTGAAGATTTTAAAAATTTCCTTGACCATTATATTGAGAAAAGCGGAGAGCTTACCGAAGTAAAGCTAGAACCGGGGGAGGGCGTTTTTTTTCAAGATAGAAGAGTCTTGCATGGTCGCAATTCCTTTTTGGGAAACAGACAATTGAATAAAGGAGGAATAGCACATACTATTCCTGATGAAATTCGTCAAATTATAGCTGTCTGAATTATGCAGGTAAAAGTTACCGTAGTTATTTTGACATATAATCATGAAAGCTATATTGCAAAAGCATTAAATAGTGTGTTAGAACAGGATCTTGATGCTTCTGTTCAGGTTTTGGTTGCGGATGATGGATCGGTCGATAATACGATCAATATCGTTAAAGAATATAGCCAAAGATATCCCGAAGTATTTACGGTATTGAATGGGGATAAAAACAAAGGTGTTCGGATCAATATCTTGAATTGCTTGTCTGAAATTAAGGGAGAGTATATTGCTATTTTGGATGGGGATGATTTTTGGAGTGATCTGCAAAAATTGCAAAAACAAATAAACTTTTTGGATACTCATCCTGATTTTAATGGTGTATTTCATGATGCAGAAATTGTGCATATCGATAATGCGCAGGAGCTACTATTTGAAAAGAAACGGTATTATTCGCAATCATACAGGTATCAATCGGTTCTCTTTCCTGAAGATGTAATCTCCAGACAAGTAATTCTTCCTTCTTCGTCGGCTTTGTTGCGGAAATCAGCACTGAGCCTTGTTGATACCCGGGCTCTGGTTGATAATTATTCACTGCTTTGGAAGCTTACGTGCTATGGAATAAAGAGATCCCGGTTCTATTTTATGAACGAACCAATGAGTGTGTATCATAATCATCAAAAAGGAATTTCCAAAAGGGATAATGAACAGTTTCACAGATCCCATATACTATTTCTTAATGGACTCCTGAAAGATGAGTTTTATCAGGATTACAAATACGCAATATATACAGCAATTGTAAATGAATACGAAATTCTTTTGGAGTCGAAAGAAAATCTTCTGAACCGAAAAAAAATGTTTCGTCAATATACCATTGCACAAATAAGAAGACTATGGTTTTACAGAAAGAAATTGTGGAGTAACTGATGTGTGGAATAACAGGATATATTGATGTAAATGCGGGAGCTGAACCGGATGTCATTCAACGAATGACAGACACGTTACTGCATCGTGGACCCGATGGGGGAGGTACTTTTATTTCGAAGGATGGAAAAGTTACATTGGGGCATAGACGACTCTCTTTTTTGGATTTGTCAGAAAATGGAAAACAACCCATGCAAGACTTTTCAGAGACTCTGGCAATAACTTTTAATGGAGAGGTTTATAACTATAAAGAGCTGAGGGATGAGTTAAGATCTGAATATACCTTCTCAACTAATTCTGATACTGAAGTTATTCTTGCAGGCTACCGTAAATGGGGTATTGGTGTTATAAGTAAACTGAAAGGAATGTTTGCTTTCGGGCTATTGGATGAAGATAAACAGCAACTCTTTCTTGTGCGTGATCGATTTGGGATCAAGCCATTGTATTTTTCTTTGGATAATGAGAAGTTGATTTTTGCATCAGAGTTAAAAGCTATCCTTGCCTCTGGAAAAATAAAGCGGGAAATAGACTATTCTGCATTCGCAGATTATTTTGTGTATCGCTACATCCCCTCTCCGAAAACGATTTGGAAAGGAGTAAAAAAACTTCCTCCGGCTCATTGTATGACGGTAGATTTGAAAACATGGCGGACGGATTTATCAGAATACTGGGACTTGAGAGCATCATGTGAGAGAGAAGATGAAGCATTAGCAATACGCAAGACGGGGGATGTTCTCAAAAATTCATTGGAGGAACATGCTAGAGCAGATGTGCCTGTTGGAGCATTCCTAAGTGGTGGTTATGATAGCAGTGCTTTGGTTTCCTACTTATGTAAGTCTGGTAATCCCCCGGATACCTTCTCAATTGGGTTTTCAAACTGGGAGAAAAGTGAGGATCAGTTTGCAAAGGTTGTAGCTGATCATTTAAAAGTTAGTAATAAATCAGTGGTAGCTGATGAAAGCAGTCTGGGGTTAATAGATATCATGCCTTCTGTATATGACGAACCGATAGCAGATATTTCTATTATTCCGACTTTTATGGTCAGTAAATTGGCCCGCACTGATGTGAAAGCAGTTGTTAGTGGAGAGGGGGCAGATGAAATTTTTGGAGGATATACCTGGCAGCATGAGTTTTATAGCAGAGAATACCCGGATTCGTTTTGGGGAAAATTGAAGCAAAAGCTATTTCCCGGAGATTCGGTTGCATTTTATGCACAGGCCATGGCCATGGGATGGTTTGATAACGAAGAACTGGAGAAAATGCTGCACCCTGATTTGCATCGGTTTATTCCTGAGGATGTTCATTGGTTTTACCGGAAGAATTTCAGGAAAGAGTTGACTCCGATAAAAGGTATACAGTACATGGACATGAAATGTTTTATGGGGGAATTAGTTCTGACGAAGATAGACCGTGCAAGTATGGCTAATTCTTTGGAAGTAAGAGTGCCTTTTCTGGATCATACACTGTTTGAGTATGTCTTTAGTCTGGACGAGAGTGTGTATTTCAAAAAGGAACAGACAAAGTATCTTTTGTATAAAAATATACAGGAGGATCTTCCGGATGAGATTTTACTGAGGAAAAAGCAAGGGTTTGTAGGACCAGATGTTTATTATATGAATTTGTCCTGGTATAGAAATCAATTAAAAAACAGTAAATTAGTGGAATATAAGTTAATCAATCAAAGCTACATTGACGAACTACTGGAGGAATCCTATAATTGGAAGTTGTGGAAAATACTCGTGATGGAAAAATGGTTCCAAAAATGGATGTGTGATCTGTAAACGAGAAACTGGTCATTTTTGATTCCTTCGAATTTAGGTTTGCGACATAGATATGAGATATGAAGACGAATCGTATCACAGAAAAGATAAAGTTATTATTGGGTGGGAGTAAAAATACGGAGTTAAAAGATAACACGAAGTTACCTTTCTGTCTTGCTCCCTGGAGTTCCATGAGTTTCAATCTTGACGGGACAGTTGCTGTTTGTTGTTATAGTAAAAAAACAACTGTAAGTATAGCAGGAAAATCTATAAAGGAAATCTGGCGAGGAACTGCATTTAGTAGTTTGCGAAGTCGAATGGAAAAAGGTGACTTAGAATATGATTGCAGTATTTGTTTAAATCAGATAAAAACGGGAGAACGATCATCAGTAAAAGCTAGAGATTACGATGCATATTCGGTTTCTGCTCCGGGAGCTTGGCCACAAGTAATGGAGTTTTGTCTTGAAAACACCTGTAACCTTGCTTGTGAGATGTGTAATTCAACACTATCTTCCACAATTCGAAAGAATAATAATTTACCTCCTTATTTGTCTAAATATGATGATCAGTTTCTAAATGAATTAGATGAGTTTATTCCTCATTTGAAAGAAGCTGTTTTTGTAGGGGGAGAACCCTTTTTGATTCCAAGTTATTTTGCGATTTGGGAAAAGATGCAGCGATTAAACCCTAATATTCTGATAAGTGTTGTGACGAATGGTACGGTTTTGAATAATAGGGTAAAGGAGATGCTGGAAAAGGGACGTTTCAGATTGAATATTTCAATTGACTCAATAAATCAGGAGGTTTACGAAGGAATCCGTAATAATGCAAAACTTGATACTGTTTTACAGAATTTTGAGTGGTTTAAGAAGTATGCAACAAGAAAGGGGACAATGCTCAATATTCCGATATGTCCTTTAAAGACAAATTGGCAAACGATTCCTGATACAGTTCGATTTGCAGTAGGTCAGGGAGTATATATCAACTTCTGTTATGTTGATAAACCGTTGTCATTGTCATTAATCCATGCAACTCCAAAGGAGTTAGAGCAGATACTGGATAGTTATTCAAATGAAGAAATTCCAGGAGAAACTTATGTGGCTATTGAGAACAGGAAAAAGTTTCAAAATCTAATTCAGGATATCTACAACTGGAAAGAGGCCAACCTATGTGAAAAGGGAAAAGAATATAGCGATGTTGAAGAATGGATCTGTTCTTTTCTCGAGCAAAGAACGTTATCTGATGAAAAAAAATTTAGTGTTATTCTGAATATGATAAGGGAATTAGTAGGGAAACAATCAGAAGAGAATAGAAAATACGTGGTTGGAATCATTAGTGAAATATCTCCGGATCGACTATATGAAATATGTCATAACAAAGGATCGGAAGAATTAGAAGTGATTCTAAATGACCTGCTTGGGAATTCTTTAAAAGTAAAGAGCAAAAACACACAATAGGTTATGAGACTAAAGTTACTTAGTTACATACTAGTGATTGTAGGCTTGGTGCCATTATTTTTGGCATGTTCAGGAGGAGTAAGAGAAGGTCGGGTAAAAAAGTTCTTACTGGAAGAAACGATTACTTTTTCTGATTCTGTTAATACAATTTTGATTGAAAACAATTCGGATTCCTCGGCTACATTTTCTTTGGATATCAATAAAATGTTTCCGTTGACGAATGAAAAAATTACACAGTATATCGACATACAATCTACCGAGATTAACCTAGAAAAAGAACTGGCGGCTTGGCAGTTTGTAAGTGAAAGAACTTTTCATAGTCAACCATATTCTTCCTTGAATTGGCAGCATCAGACCCTATTATTCTTGAATTCAATAGGAGGAGGTTTTTGTGATGACAGGGCATCTGTACTTGCAGAAGTGTGGCGTTTACAGGGATACTCTTCCAGAATTATTGGGCTGGAAGGTCACGTTGTCCCCGAAGTTTTTGTAAATGGAAAATGGTCGATGTATGATCCCGACGGAAGAATCTACTATTGTGATTCCACGGGTGCAATTTTATCTGTGGAAGAGATTATAAACTCGGGGTTTCCCAAAATTCTCTCAGATCTGTGTGATGAGGTAAATAGTAATCCGTTGCTGATTAAAAAGAATCCGTTTTCCGATCATTTCTATCAACCGTATGTTACGATTGAGAATAATCATGATGTTACGGATTGGCATTTAATAAACAAAACATCTTCTACTGAGTTTATTTTACCCGGAAAAAGTGCACTCTCTTTTATCTATAATGAAAGAAATGGTAGTGTTTCAGTCAGGATAGAATTGACTCCCGGATCAAGAGGGAGATTAAAAGTACCTCTTGTCCCTTACAGCGCTTCGGGGATGCTGGATATTGTACTGAACAATCGAAAAGAACAGATTAGTGATCGTGATTATAAATTCTCCCCGGAGGAGTATATAGAAAACATAAATGTGATCAATGTTGAGAAAGTCAGTGTAATTAATTATCTGATTAATCCCAAACTGGATTTTCTGAAGGAGAAAAATGAAATTCATCTTCAGTCAGATCTTCTTCTAAGCTTATCAGGAACTAAAAGGAATGATAACTCACCTGTTTTGTTTGGCGAAGCCGGATTGTTTTTTGACAGAGGAGAATTGAAGTACAGAGACTTTTTGGCAGATATATCAAACTATAAGGGTGAAGCAATAACAACAGAGCTTCTGGTGAAGCAATTTCGCAAATTTTTACGGTATGATAAGGAGTTGTCAGAAGAAGAAAGAGTGAATCTGGAAAACAGATTCATTCAAGAGAGCAGTGCCTTGCTGAAAGAGACCGGAAAAGAGCAACGTAAAATTTTAGAAGAGTTATATCCGATTAGTGCCTTCTACCTTTTTCTTGGAGTCAGATATAACAGGGTAGACCTTATAAAAACCATTTTAGCCAAAGAAAAATGAAGAAAAAAGTAGTAATCACAGGTGCAGCCGGATTTATAGGAACACATCTTCGAAATGAACTGGCAGATAAGTATACTGTTTTGGGAATAGATTCCCTGAACGGTGATAAGCCTGCTTCAAAAAAGAGAGCTGCTGTTTTTCCGGGAGTAATACAAGCGTCTATTCACAACGATTTTATAAGTGATTTGGAAGAAACACCTGATGTTGTGGTTCATCTTGCAGCCGAAACAGGGATTCCAGGTTCGTTACAGAATCCTGAACTGTATTTTCGCCAAAATGTTGAGGGAACATTTAATGTGCTGGAGCAATGTAGAAAATGGGGGGTGAATTACCTGATATATGCGAGTAGCTCTTCGGTATATAGTCCGGGGCAGGTCATTATGAAAGAGTCAGAGGGATACAATGAGCAGTTGTCTTTTTACGGAACGAGTAAACGCATGACAGAGGTAATGGTAGAAAACTATTGCAGACAATTTGGTATGATAGCCATTGGTTTGCGTTTTTTTACTGTTTATGGCTCCTGGACTAGGCCGGATATGGCGGCGTATAAATTTATGGATGCAATTGATAAAGGCAGGCCGGTTAAATTGTACAATAAGGGAAATGTTTACCGTGATTTCACGCATGTCAGTGATATTGTACTGGCAATCAGATTACTGATGCAGAAAATAGAAAAGGAAAGAAAGGGAGCACATCGGGTTTTCAATATTGGATACGGGAAACCGGTTTCGGTAAAGGAGTATGCAGAAACAATTGCCCGAAATCTGGACAGGAAACTTCATTTTGTTTCAGATCAACTTCCGGAAAATGAATTGTCATCAACACATTGTGACAATTCCTCTCTGTATGAGTATATTGGATTTAGCCCTAAATGTTCAATAGAATATGGGATTAGAGAGATGACCGATTGGTTTAGAGCGTTTCGATATGAAGAATAATCTTGCTATTTCAAGTTGCAATTCCTAGTTTTACAGAACTACATCACTACTATGAAAAAGGTTTTCATTTTCGTTGTTTGTGGAGCCAAAGAGCATATTGATACACTTCATTTTTCGATCGATTATCTTAAGTGCTTTTCAAAACAGGAGATATGGGTACTTACAGACTCATCCAGAAATGAGACTCCGGTATCTCATGAATCTGTAATAGATGTAAAAACTCCGGAAGAATTAGATCATCACCAGGCAAGTATATATTTGAAGACGGGAATTTACAGGTTCGTTCCGAAAGGGAATATGTATTGCTATCTGGATACTGATATTATTGCTTTTTCAGATGGGGTAAACCTGATTTTTGATGAGTATGTTCCACCGATTACCTTTGCTCCGGATCATTGTCGGGTTAAAAAATTTAGTCCTTATGCACTGAATTGTGGGTGTAAGGAAGATTGGGAAAAAGATAGAGCGTTATTTGACGGAGCCTTAAATAAGTATGATAAAAACAGGCAGATAAAGGATACACGTATTCAGAAAGAAGCGAAGGAATTGCAGTTGGTTTTTGATGAGCTTAAACAGTCGAAATTAAAGAAGGTAAGAACTGCGGCCAGATATATCTTAAGTTATCCCAGGTTTAAACTAAACGATTCATTTTCTTTTGATAGAAAAACCAGAACCTGGCAAAATCAATCCGGTGAGACCGTCATGTATGAAGTAGACATACAAAGCATTGAGAAAGAGACAGGATTGAAGTATAACCGTTTATCGGGTAAATGGTTAAATAGCAGTAAAGAGGATATTTGGAAAGACGAATGTGACCACTTGGGAGAAGCAATTTCTATTAAATTTGAAATTGGTAGGAAGATTGGAAACTGGCAACATTGGAACGGAGGCGTTTTTTTGTTTAGCGATGACTCACACTCCTTTTTGGAGTTTTGGCATACCCATACAATAGAAGCTTTTTCAGACCCCTACTGGAAGACAAGAGACCAGGGAACGCTAATTGCCACTGTATGGAAATTTGGACTGGAAGGACATCCAACACTTGATAGAAAGTGGAATCTCATAGCCGATTACTACAATCCTTATCTGAAATGGATCGATGATCAAGTGCTCAGAATCGATAAAGATTTGCATATTCGACCTGAATTAGTGCATGTCTATCATCACTTTGAGGACAATAACTGGGAATTTTGGCGTCAGTTAATTGCAAATGCTGAACGAAACAAGAAGAGTTGTAGATGATGAATTTTTGTACAATTTCAACGAGATCTCATTTGTTTAAAACGTATGCTCTGGCAGAGAGTCTTGTGAGATATGGAGCTAAAATTCACGTACTGTTAGTAGATGGAGGAATTCCGGACGAATCTGTCTTACCTGAATCAACAAGAGTTTACTCATTAGAATGGTTAAGTAATGACAGAAAGGCTCAGGAAATGATAACGAAATACAAGAGACAAACTGATAAATTGCGTTGGGGGCTAAAGCCTGTGTTTATGAAAGCTTTATTGGTGGAAAACGATAAAGTAGTGTATTGTGATAATGATATTTTGTTTTTTAATTCACCAATAGAACAATTAGAGAGTCTACTGGCTGAAAATGATTTTATTTTGACGCCTCATTTTTATAAAGCAGATCCTTCCCGGGATCAGAATTGGTTGGAGGCAAATTTCAGGGTGGGATTGTACAATGCCGGATTTGTTGCTGCTTCTGTTAAAGCAGTTAATATACTGGAGTGGTGGACGGATGCGTGTTTGTATAATATCAAAAAAGCATTCTGGAGAGGATTGTTTGATGACCAGAAATATTTGGATTTGATACCAATACTTTTTGATCGGGTAGCTGTTTTGAAGGACACAGGCTGGAATCTGGCAGGTTGGAATTTTGAGCATAGATTACGACAAAAAGGAGAGGTTGATTCTCATACAGTAATCTGTATTCATTTTGCAGCATTGAGTATGAGGGAATTTAAACAGTTGGAGCATCCAATGCATTTGTTTTATAAGGAGTATGTTGGAAAATTAAGGAAATACAAACCGGATTTTATTCATCGGGATGAGAAATGGTCTTTGCGTTCACTGAACACATTTTTGTATTTTTTGAAATGGAAATTAGCAAGGACTTTTGATTGAGATTAACCTGAATGTAAACTACTTAAAACATGAAGAAAACGGTTGTGCTTGGTGCAGGTGGATTTATTGGGACACATTTGGTGCGAAGATTAAAAAGAGAGGGGTGCTATGTTGTTGGTGCTGATCTGAAAAGACCTGATTTCTGTGATTCAGAGGCGGATGAATTTGTTATAGGTGATCTTAGAGAATATGATTTTGTATCGAGAGTTATCCCGGACAATGTTGATGAGGTATACCAACTGGCTGCTGATATGGGCGGGGCGGGATATGTTTTTACCGGAGATCATGATGCTGATATCATGTACAATTCTGCTGCGATTAACTTAAATGTGGCAAAAATTTCAGTAGAAAAACAGGTAAGAGCACTGTTTTATGCTTCGTCAGCATGTATATACCCCGAGTATAATCAACAGGATCCTTTGAATCCGAAATGTGGTGAAGATACCGCTTACCCTGCTCTGCCTGACAGTGAATATGGATGGGAAAAGCTATTCAGCGAACGTTTGTACATAAATTTTAATAAAAATTATGGATTAAATGTGAAAATCGGTCGGTTGCATAATGTATATGGAGAACTGGGTGTCTGGGAGGGAGGAAAAGAAAAGGCTCCCGCAGCATTGTGTAGGAAAATTGTTCAGGCTGACAATGGAGATATCGTGGCAATTTGGGGGGATGGTGAACAAACCCGGACCTTCCTTTATATAGATGATTGTCTGGATGCTATTAGTAAGTTGATAAGATCGTCCTTTTTAGGTCCGTATAACATTGGTTCAGAAGAGATTATTTCGATTAATCAATTAGCTGGTATTATTGCAGAAACTGCAAAAAAAGAGGTAGTATTCATGCACGAAAAAGGGCCAGAAGGGGTGCGTGGGAGAACCTCTGATAATCGTTTTATAACTCGGGACTTGAATTGGAGTCCCGGAATTTCATTACGTGAAGGAATTGAAAAGTTATATCATTGGGTAGAGAAGATGAATCAGCGTAAACAGGAAAGTAAAAGAGAATGACAGGAAAAAAGCAGATCGGAATAAAGCCTGAATTTTGGACAATACGTAAATACAAATACATACTGATTATCGTTGGGTGTATAGTGTTTGCCAATACACTCATGAATGGGTATAATATGGACGATGAATTGGTCACGAGGAATCATCCATTGACTTCACAGGGGGTAAAAGCTATTGGAGAAATTTTTTCTTCAAGTTATTACAGTGACGAAATGGGGTATGCGTATGGGTATCGGCCTATTGTACATCTTTCGTTTGCCATTGAACATGCTTTTTTCGGCGAGAAGGCAGAAGTCAGTCATTTGATAAATCTTATTCTTTATTTGGCAGGAGTTCTTACTCTGTTTAAAGTGTTGGCGCGTTGGTTTGAAAAAGATCAATTGAAGTGGGCTTTTTTAGCTGCACTTTTATTCCTGATACATCCGGTTCATGTGGAAGTAGTGGCTAGTATAAAAAACAGAGATGAATTATTGGCTTTTCTCTTCGCGGTTATGTCTGCTTTACTTATTCTAAAATATGCTGAGAAGGATAAAGGAATGGGTTGGCTGTTGTTGGCTATTCTGTTTTTTGGAATTGGAATGCTGGCTAAAAAGAGTATATACCCATTGGTGGTTGTCTTTCCCATTGCTTCACTTTTGTTGCGAAACTTATCAGTGAGGAAAGTGATATTTATGTCTTTGGGGTTGATTATTCCGGGAGCACTTATTGCAGCAGAAATGCAATGGGAGAGATTTGTAGTGGCAATTGTAGTTCCTTTATTGGCAATCTTTGGAGTTTATTACTGGAAACGATTAGAGTTGAGTTTTAGAGATGTTATTCAAAATACTATTGTCCTTTCCGTTATCTCATGGGGGGTAGTTCTGATAGGTATATTTAATTCGGATTTCAGGATTGTACTTGCAGGAATACTGATTGCTTTGTCCATTGTGTTTTTGAATGCTAGAATAGGTGTTTTGCAGATAATAATTCAAACAGGCATAATCGGAGCTTTTTGGTTTTATACTGATTTTAGCGCTTATTCTTTTCTGATAGCATTGATTTATTCATTTTATGTTCATCATAAAAACAAGAAGTTAGATTTACTGTTTGTAATACTCGTCTGTGTTTCCGGGGCTGTTTACTTCTATAGTACTTTTATTGGAGGAGAAATGAGCTTAGGAAAAATGATTATTGTTTTTGTTGTACTGCTTTATTTGAGTCTATTTTACTTTTTCAAAACATGGGTAGCCTTTTCTGTTGTTATATTATTGATTGTTTTAAGAATACTTTTTTGGCACAAGGTATGGGCAGAAGATGGGTTTGGATTTCTGATGAATTCTTTGGTTTTACTTTCAGTTGGTGCTTTGTTTATAAAAGAAAAACAGGTGCTAAAGCAATGGATTAGATATGTTCCTATAGTAGCATTTATCATCCTTTTGTTGGGAGAAAAAGAACTCTATAAGCACAAAAGTAGTGCAGATTCAATACAACCTGTAGCAGAATGGGTGAAAAATAGTACCATACATCAATCAGATTCTGAAATAAGAGAAGGAAGACAATTGGAATATGTTGAAAATACACTGGTTGCGCCACATTCCTCCGAAGAAAAGATCGCTACTGGTTTTTCAGTCTTAGGTAACTACATTCAGTTAATGGGATTTCCGGCAGAACTGTCTTTTTATTATGGATATGCAAAAGTCAAAACAGAAAACGTATCCTCTATAACAGTTTGGCTAAGTATTATTATCCATTTAGGATTAGTAATACTGGCGTTTCTGATGTTAAATAAGCGTCCATTGATCACTATAGGCATAGTTTGGTATTTAGGTTGTATTCTTTTGTTTAGTAACTGGATTGAATTGGTAGCAGGAATGGTTGGAGAACGTTTGGTTTTTGTTGCTTCTGCAGGTTTTTCTTTGTTTATTATCGCTGTTTTTAGATGGTCTAACCCGGAGATGAACATGAAAAAACCGGGTGTTTCAGGATTCCTTCTGATGGGAATTCTTATTGTGTTTACAGGTAGAACAATCGTAAGAAACGCAGATTGGAAAGATGCAGTGACATTAATGCGTCATGATATCATACATTTGGATCATTCTGCACAGGCTCATAATTTGCTTGCTACTAACCTGATGAAGGAATCATTAGACAATACACGATTGCTTCCTGCAAATCGTTTGGCATTGCAACGAGAGGCATACCATCACTTTGTCCGGGCTACGGAAGTCTGGCCTTATTTTTTTAATGCCTGGTACGACAGGGGGAGAGTTGCTACCTATTTGGGAGAATGGAAAGAGGCCTCTTTTTCATTTGAAAAGGTGCTGGAGCTAGATTCGACATTCCTGCCTGCTTATTACGCTGCGTTAGATGCTTATGATAGAAGTGGAGATAGTCAACAATACCTCAATACGGCACGTGAGTTACTCTCTTATGAAAAGAAAGAGGGGAATTACGAGTTGCTGGCCAGAGGCTATTACCTGAATAATAAAATTGATTCTGCTCTCTACATACTTGGGGTAGGTATTGACTTGTTTCCTGAAGATGAAGGCTTGCGATCTAACTACATGCATATTAGAGATTTGGAACATTATAATGGCGTAACAGATCGTTAATAAAAAGGTGTTTATTCGGTAATGTGTTAAATATTCAACAGCTATATTCCTCTATACCGCCAAAACCTCTTGGTTTTATTGGTAAGATACTTGATATCGAATTAAGTACAAATACTTAAAGATTTGGTTAGTAGGGGTAAATTGTTTTAATTTTGACAATTATTCAATCTACATATTACTTAAATATGAAACTTTTTATCACCTTAAAATCCAAACGCATTGTTGCATTGGGTTTGTTTTTCCTAACCATTTTATTATTTCCTCTTAAAGGATTTTCGCAAGTTACGATAACCTTAGGATCAGGTACTTCAACCAGTTCTCAGTCAGGATTGGCTGCTATTAATACGGATTTTACTGATTCACGGGCACAATACGTGATTAGAAGAGCAGATATTATTAATGCTGGAGGAATTACAGGAAATATTACTTCATTGGCGCTTTATGTGACAGGTACTCCGGGTAGAACTATGCAGGGGTTTTCTGTGAAAATGAAAAATACGACTGTTGCCACTCCTGCAGGAATGGATGATGTTGGACTTACAACCGTATATTATAACAGTTCTGAGCCTACTGGTAATTTTTCCTCTGGTGGTTGGCGAACGATTACTTTTTCCACTCCGTTTGGTTGGAATGGATGTGATAATTTGTTGGTTGATATTTGTTTTGATAATTCAGGATATACTGAAGGGGGAGCTGTCAGGGTTTATAATGCCGGGTATCGTACAACTTCTTATGAATATATGGATCATGGTGATGAACGTCCTGTTGAAGTAGGGTGTACAATGCCGAATTACCATGATCACTTTTCGAATTCACGACCTCAGATGAGGTTGACAATAGTTCCGGGTTCAGGACCTGTTCCCACACAAGTAGGCTCTACTGCCTCTGCTAACGGAACGATTCCGGCAGCACCAAGCT
>NZ_CFIGVI010000045.1:20633-22711 GCF_984588085.1 Wandonia sp. | reverse complement strand
TGAATACAATGATTCCGATGAGTATTGCAAATAGTGCAGATACTAAAACACCTCCTGCAGCAAGATCTTTTATCAGTTTGATCTTTGGGTGGAGTTCGGGGGAGATATAATCAGCAACTCGTTCAATAGAAGTGTTTATCAGTTCAGTAATAAATACTATACTAATTGCAAACAGAATAGCGATCCATTCCATTTGTGAAATTTTCAGGAAGAAGCCGGTTAATAATACAATGCAACTTGCGACAAGGTGTACACGTGCATTGTGTTCTTCTTTGAAAAAAGCGACTAGTCCTTCTATTGCATAACGGAAACTATGGATTCGTTTTTTGAGGGAAAATTTTTGTTTATTCATTTTAAACAAATTTGAAGCGGTATAATAAAGGAAGATCGTACCGTTTTTTTATGTATTTTTCCGGGTTGCCATCCTTCGAGTTTATTTAGTTTTTGCGTCAGAGTGGTCAGCTCTTTCGTTAAATCAGGGAGTCCTTCGTAATCAATAATATGTATAGAGGAGACATGTCCGTTTCGTTCAAGAATAATTTCAAAAAAGAATTTTGAGGTGTCAGTTACGTAAATGAATTCACTTAGTTTACTTATGATTGAAGTTTCATCCATAAAGTAGTGAACTAATTGTTCCTCGTCCGGGGTACTAAAAATCTGGGTAAGGTCTTTTATTGAGTAAATAGTAGTGTCTTGAAAAGGATCGGGAATATTTTCCTGACCCTGAGCAACAGTATGTAGCAAGATACAAAAGAAAGCGATTAGTAATGAAAAACGATAGTGTATGATTTTCATAGAAATAAATATACAAAAATAGAACCGGAAAGAAATTAATAGATCAGCTCAAAAACACTACGGTAGCCATTTTCTTTTTCACAATATTCAAGAAATTTACCGAAAAAAGAGTCAGACCCGATTGTAGAACTGTCTCCAAACACAACAAGGTGTTTTTTTGCACGGGTCAGGGCTACATTCATTCTTCTGTAATCCCGAAGGAAGCCGATTTCCTGATCGGGATTAGAGCGCACTAAACTAATAATGATTCCTTCATCTTCCTGTCCCTGGAAGCTATCGATCGTAGAAATGCGCGTTTTTTTTAAGTTTTCCCGCTCTTTCAGTTTACGTATTTGTCCCTGATAGGGTGTAATAATTGTCCAGTGTGTTGTTTGATTCTCTTCTTGTTCCAGAAATTTTTCGATAGCCTCAATTTCACCTTCATTGTAACGACTTCCGGATTCTGCTTCCACAGCCTCTTCAAAACCACTTCCGGCTGTGTCAAAAAAGCGAAGAGGATCTGTTGACGGGGTAGTAGAGCTTTTTAGCTGACCTTCATAAAACCAGGTGTTTGAGAAGCCACAAATTGTTTCATCCATTCGGTATTGTGTATCAAGGAGGTGTACTGGTAATTCAGTGGTGAACAAGGTGTCAAGAATTGAAGTCCCGATTTTCTTTTGAACAATTTCTTCAGAGATATAAGTGGGAGGAAGCTGAAACGGGTCTCCGGCAAGAATCCAGTTTGCGCCATATTGTGCTACCGCCCATCCCAACGGATCCTGGCATTGACCGGCTTCGTCGAGTAGAGCGTAGTCTGCTGAAAAATCAGGTCCCAGTTCGTCGTACAATGCTACAGGCGTTCCGGTAATTACGGCAGCGCTTGATTTCGCTTTGTCCAGTACAAAATTTCGCAGCGCTTTAATCTCTTGTCGAATGGATTTTACTTCTTTGTACAAAAGGGAACGTTGCTCCCGTTCTTCTTTTCCGAACTTACGTTTGTATTGTCCGGCCATCTTTCTGTATTCTTCGGCTTGTTTTTTAAGTTTTTTGATTTGTTTTTGTTCATCCGATCGCTCGAGTATCCCTTCCGGGGTGTAGGGGAGAAGATCTTCACTGATTTTTATATTATTACCTAAACGGATGACCGGAATTCCTTTTTTAACTAACTCTCTGGTTAAGTGATCGACAGCAGCGTTACTGGGTGCTGCTGCAACAATGGTCTTGTTGTCCTCTGTTAGCTCATGGATAAGGTGCGTCAAAGTTGTAGTTTTACCGGTTCCCGGAGGTCCGTGTAAAACCATAAT
>NZ_CFIGVI010000045.1:15979-20533 GCF_984588085.1 Wandonia sp. | reverse complement strand
CGAATTGTTCCTCCTTTTTCTGTAATGTCAGCCAGTGATGCCTCAATTTCTCCCTCTTCAAGAACAAAACAAACTACAGGAGTTCCCGGACGGAACTGGGAAGTATCAACAGGATGTAAAAATTCAAAATCAATTTGCGGAAAATCGCCAGCGCCAAAGTAGTTGTGCTTACTTTTTAAAGGGTGTAAAGCCGCTCCCAGTTGTTTAAGTTCTTTCAGGGAATGAGAAGTAAGTTCTTTACCGTACCTGTCCTGTTGTGCTTGTTTTTCGAGTGAGATAAGCTGTCGTTGTGCATCGAGATATATTGAAATGTCCGTCATAATCGTGATTTGAATGCGAATTTAAAGGATTCAATGACAAAACGCATCTGTTTTGGTATCTTTACCTGCAAGGACTTTTAAATTGGAACATAAGTGATGAAAGCAAAAGAAAACTGGAATACTTTGTCGGAAGAAGAACAGCGTATCTTACTAAGGAAAGGTACCGAGATGCCTTTTACAGGAGAATACGACAACCATTTTGTAAAAGGAATTTATGTTTGCAGGCAATGTGAAGCACCTTTATACCGCTCGGAAGATAAATTTAATAGTGGGTGCGGATGGCCTGCATTTGATGACGAATTTCCCGGAGCGGTAAAAAAAGTTCTGGACAGAGACGGCAGACGTACCGAGATTCTTTGTGCAAATTGTGGCGGACATCTTGGTCACGTGTTTTATGGTGAGCAGTTGACCCAAAAGAATACGCGGCATTGTGTCAATTCACTATCGATGAAATTTATTCCCGTTTCAGATTTGAGTTAAAGACGCACAAAAAAGACAAAAAGCATGGAAAAGATCGTTTTGATTCACGGAGCACTCGGAAATGCTTCAGAAATGTTCCCGATTGGTAAATGGTTGGAAGAACGGTTTACGGTCCTGTACTATGAGATTCCGGGGCATGGCGATCGCCGTAACGAAATAGACTCCTTCTCCATGGAAACTGTTATACGCGATTTTTCTACTTTTTTAGATGAGGTAGGAGAGACCTTTGTTTTCGGGTTTAGTCTGGGAGGCTATCTTGCTTTGTCAGCAGTCGCAGGAGGAGAGAATCGAATTAAAGGAATCGTTACGTTGGGAACGAAAACCGATTGGTCTCCCGAAGAGGCGAAAAAAGAAATGGCCAATCTGGCGATTGAGCTGATACAAGAAAAATCGGAAGCATTTTATACATATCTGAACGAATTACACGGAGACCATCTGGAGATTTTGTGCAGTTCTACAGCTTCTTTTATGAGAGAACTGGGAGATAATCCGGTACTGACAAAAGAAACGGTAAAAGACATTACCATTCCTGTTCGTATGGGACGAGGTGGAAAAGATAGAATGGTTAGTAAAGAAGCTACTCTGGAAATTTGTTCGGCTTTACAGAATGGCATTTACAGAGAAGTTCCTTCGTTTCCGCATCCTGTCGGATTCCTGAATCCAAAGCGGGTTGCCCAATTTATTGAAACGAATGTACATTCGTTCTGTTATCAGTTTGTGCAGACCAGTGAAGGAAAGTTGGCCTATATGACAATTGGGGAGGAGAAACCGGATGAACCGATTGTTCTCTTTCTTCATGAGGGATTAGGATCTATACAGCAATGGGGAGATTTTCCCGAAAAGTTGTGTCAGGTTCTGGGATTAAGCGGTGTTGTATTTGAACGCAGGGGATATGGATATTCGGATGCGGTACATCACCAACGAACAGACAGATATCTACATGAGGCGGCTTTGTGTGAGCTACCGGAATTTATCGAGCAGGTAGTACAGAAACATCCCTTGATTCTTGTCGGACATTCCGATGGAGGAAGTATTGCCTTGCTGTATGCTGCTGCTTTTCCGGAACATGTCGAAGGAGTAATTACAATGGCTGCGCACGTGTATAATGAGGAAGTTACGATACAAGGTGTCAAAGAAGCCCGTGAAGCCTGGAACAATGGCAAATTGAAAGGTTTGGAAGTATTTCATGCGGAGAAAACAGAAAAAGTCTTTTTGGATTGGAATGACACCTGGCAAACCGAAGCGTTTCGTACCTGGAATATTGAAAAGGATATTGTTAGTCGATCAAGTTATCCTGCGTTAATTATTCAGGGAGAGGATGACCAGTATGGATCTCCCGAACAAGTAAGAGATTGTGTACGCGCTTTGGGAGAAGAAGCTGAAGGCGTTTTAATCCCTGATGCGGGACATAGTCCTCATTTGGATGCAGAAGGAGAAGTTTTGCGCGAAATGAGTGAGTTCACCCGAGAGATACGCAGTTTTGAAATCGAAGAATAATCGGTTTCAGACGCTATTTGAATAAAGATAAAAAGTCCATCAGGTCCGGATGCGCTCAGTAATCTATTTGGTAATTTTTTTAACAGTTGAATAAATACTATGTGCGCATAAAAATTGTATATTTAGAGAATGGAAACAAACAGACCTTTGGTAAGTGATTTATTAGGTATAGAAGTACCGATTATAGTCGCACCAATGTTCTTGGTGTCGAATGAGGCTATGATTATTGCAGCGTGTAATGCAGGAGCTACTGCTGCTATTCCGGCACTGAATTACAGAACAGTAGACGAATTACGGGAGGGAATCCGCCGTATCAAAGCAGCTACGGATAAACCTTTCGGTATAAATCTGATTGTCAATAAGTCTAATTTATTATACAAAGAGCAACTGGAAGTTTGTTGTGAAGAGAAAATCGCATTTTTTATCACTTCCTTAGGGTCTCCGAAGCAAACTATTGACCACGCACATGCAAACGGGATAAAAGTCTTTTGTGATGTGACAGACGTGCAGTATGCGAAAAAGGTAGATGAATTAGGAGCAGATGCGATTATTGCCGTAAATAAAGACGCTGGCGGGCATGCGGGAGGAATTACCGCAGCAAAATTAGTTCCTGAATTATTGAAAGCCTGCAAAGCTCCGGTGATTAGTGCAGGAGGAGTTTCTACACCGGATGGGGTGACAGAAATAATGAAAATGGGGGCTTCCGGATTGTCAATCGGTTCGGTTTTTATCGCAACAGAAGAAGCAGGTGTCTCAGATGAGTACAAACAGGCCATTGTCGATTATGGAGCTAAAGATATTGTGATGACTACCAAGTTGTCAGGAACACCTTGTACGGTGATTAAAACCCCTTATGTCGAAAAGATAGGTACGGAACAAAACTGGTTGGAAAAAATTCTGAATAAAAACAAACGGCTAAAAAAATGGTTTAAGGCACTTACCTTTTTGCGGGGCATGAAAAAATTGAGAAAAGCAGCGTTTAGCGCTACTTATAAGACTTTATGGTGTGCGGGGCCAAGTATTGAACATGTAAAAGCTATTCGGCCGTTACAGGATGTGATTACAGAATTAAAAGACGGAGTTCCTGATGAAAAGTAAATTTCCATCTGCTAAAGAAATGCAGCGAAAACTTTGGTTACTAGGTTTTTTCAAGATTCCAATGCTATTTTATTGTCGACCTAAATTGCTGCAGTTTGATGAAACGTATGCTGTGGTTCAGATTCGTAATAGAAGAAGGGTGCGTAATCACCTTAGGTCGATTTATTTTGGAGCCTTGATGGTGGGGGGGGATACCTGTGCCGGATTACATGCCTACGCGTATTCAGTACAAAGGAATAAAAAGATTTCTCTTGCCTTTAAGAGCTGTAGTGCTCAGTTTTTCAGGAGAGTTGAAACAGATGTGCTGTTTGTAAGCTCGCACGGAAAAAAAATAGAGGAAATGATGGAGATTGCAGAAAAGACAAAAGAACGGCAAAACCTGATTATCCCGATTGACGTTTTTGATAAAGAAAACGAAAAAGTAGCCCGGATAGAAATGGAGCTATCGGTGAAAATTGTCGGATAACCTGTTAGTTTAGGTTATTCAGACTGTTTAGATTAATTCCCCCGTAATAATCCGTATTTTGATTGGTTTGTAACTTCGTTAGTGTTGTTATTTGCCCGGTGTGATACGAAAAGTGCTCGATAACGTGAATAATGATTGAAAAACCACTTTCTTTTAATTCCTGGATGACATATTTTTTTTGAAGATCCTTTTCTTCGAGCAGATCTAGTGTTTCGATGAGGTTAATACGCAAATTTTCCATTAAAAATAGAAGGTCAGACTTCTTTATATTACGATGAATGATAAACTCACTTTCCCGGTCTCTGTTATCTTCTTTATCTCCCAAAGCAGAAAGAATCCATTGCCTGGCATTTCCACACAAATGAATGATGAGATTACCCACGGAGGGAATATTTCCGGAAGGAGAGTTCCAGATCTGTTCCTCATTCAGCATTCCCAGGCATTTAAATATCCGGGGATAAGATTCATCAAAAACCCGGTGTTTAAATTGATCGATCAGCTGATTTTTACAACTCATTTCCATGTGTTTATCTTTTATTTCGCTATGAAGTTAAAAAAAATATAAAATCTTTGCAATCGATTTCGTTGAAATTACTTATATTTGCGCTCTCAAAAATGGTGGTTGTAGCTCAGTAGGTTAGAGCGTCGGATTGTGGTTCCGAAGGTCGTGGGTTCGAGACCCATCTTCCACCC
>NZ_CFIGVI010000045.1:0-15879 GCF_984588085.1 Wandonia sp. | reverse complement strand
TTCGAGACCCATCTTCCACCCTCAAAAAAGACTTCGCAGATGCGGAGTCTTTTTTGTTTTCTCTAATTGGAATATTCTCACAGGCAAAAATGACCTTACTATAATCCTGAATAAGGATTTCACTATCCGGAAATAAAACCGTACCTTTAAGAGTAAGATGAATGGTAAATTAAGACCACTTGTTTACCCTCAGAAAACTGGAATAGAAACAAAAAATCATAGTGAGATGGATAAGTTGAAAAATAAGGTAGCAATCGTAACCGGAGCAGGTTCCGGTATCGGAAGAGCAGTTGCGATTGCCTACGCCCGACAGGGAGCGAATGTGGTAGTCTCGGACATTAATGAGACAGGTGGAAATGAGACCGTAGAACTGATTAAGAAGGAAAACGGAAAGGCTGTTTTTTTCGAAGCAGATACATCCAAACCGGAAGATAATGAGTCTTTGGTGAATTTTGCTGTTCGGGAATTTGGGAAACTGGACGTAGCCTGTAATAATGCAGGGATTGGAGGAGAGTTGAATCTGACGGGAGATTATTCTCTGGAGAGTTGGAAACAGGTTCAGGACATCAATCTGAATGGGGTCTTTTACGGGTGTAAATATCAGCTGAAAGCGATGGAAGCAAACGGAGGAGGTGTAATTGTTAATATGGCTTCTATCCACGGTATGGTTGCCGCACCGCAATCGAGTGCCTATACTTCTACCAAACATGGAGTAGTGGGGTTGACCAAAAATATTGGTGCAGAATACGGAGCTAAAAATATCCGGTGTAATGCAGTGGGACCGGGATATATCAATACACCGCTTATTGAAAAGAATCTAAGTCCGGAAGTGATTGAAGTTTTGAAACAAAAGCATCCGATGGGGCGTTTAGGGGAACCTGAAGAAGTCGCTGAATTGGTTGTGTTTTTGAGTACAGATCAGTCATCTTTTATCACAGGAGCTTATTTTCTCATAGACGGAGGTTATACAGCCGTTTAGCTAGTTGTTGACGAATTCGTATGGGGACAACCGGTTGTGTGCTAAAAACCTGTCCGGTGCATAGAGAGTATTTTGAACGTTTTTTTTAAGTTTGTTCCAACTTGAAAAAAGGAAAGCTCTACTGATATGAAATGTTCTGTATGTTCTCATGAAATAACTGAAAAGTACTGTCCCGAATGTGGGCAGTACAACAAAGGAAAGAGAAGTACCGGATTATCTGTTTTGGAGGACTTTTTAGGAAATATCTTTTCTCTGGAAAAGTCCTTCTTTAAGAACATCTCTGTTATCCTGACACAGCCGGGGATGCTGGTGTCAAATTACTGGAACGGGTTTAGAGGTTTTTATTATAGCCCGGGGAGGTATTTAACGATCGCTTCTGTATTTGTCCTGATTCATTTTTTGTTCGCCCGAAATTTTTTAGGTATTCATGTGACAGGAACCGTTTCAGCACATTTAGCTTTCTTGTGTTTTAATATTTTTCTTTTTGCAGTTTCCGGTTTTATAACGTACCTGAGGTATAAAAAAAATTTTAGCGAGCATCTGATTTTAACCATTTATATGGTGAGTTTTTGGTCGATGCTATTCGTTCCGATTTCTATTCTTCTGAATGAGTTGGGAGAAAATGCGATAGTAGAAACCCTCTCTCTTGCTATTTTTTATGGACTAATTTTAGTCTGGATTTCCAGCCCTTTTATTATGTCTGTATGGAAACGAATGCTCTATGTTGTTCTGAATGCTATTGTACTTTTACTACTCTTGTTCCTGCTGACATACCTTACAGGGAGTTAGCTTTTGGTCAGAAAGATTTTATTTTCGAATCGTCCGAAGTGCTTTTTTTAGAATATAAGCTGTGGCAGTCGAGTTGTTATCCTTTTCCCATTTTTGACACAATTGAAAGACAAAATCAGGTTGGGTTTTACTGGCATCATTGAGCCAGTTTCCGACACTATCGCGAACATATTTCGAAGAATCCGCTTGTAACGGTTCAAGAAGAGGTAAGGCCAGTTCGGGGGTGGTTTTTAACTTTTCAATGTGTTTGCACCAGACTCCCCTCGGACGTGTGGCTTCTGTCGTAAAACGCCGTAGATTTTCGTCTTCCTCCGATGTCCATGTTGTAAGAATAGCAATACTTTTTTCCAGCTCCGTAGTAATCCGTTCGCGCACAGCCATCCAGCTTATTTCTCTCACGCCAAAATGAGTATCTGCTGCAAATAAACGTATCTGAGATAATGCCTCTCCGATACCTAACTCAGGATTCTTCCCGATTGAATAGGTCGCCCAGCAGCGTACAAGGTCGGCTTTGTGGGTGGAAATAAGAGCAAGAAAATTCGGGTCATTATGGTGTCGGATCTGTTCAGAAAGTCCCACACCGATGGCTTTATTTACAGTTGTTACTGTTTGTTTTTTTAACTGTTCAACAGAAGATTTGACCGGAAGCAAGTAATCCATTCGATCGCTCTGCTTCAGAAGATTTTCCAATAGACGGATTTGATCTACAGCCAACCACTCTACTAAATTGACCGTTTCGGTTTCACCCTTGTTTAGCTGTTCCAGTATTTCATGTGGAATGTCTTTTATACTTCGGGCTCCTTTTCTTTTTATTTCTCCCATATTGATTTGTTATTGCTATCACTGAAAAACGATAACTACCATTCTTTTGTACTTTTACAAAGTAGATAAAGTAAATTCAGAATAGCAATACCGCATAAAATTCTCCCTATGGGATAAAAAAGTCAATTTTATGAAAACAGGAGAAAGAACCATAGAAGAAAAAATTTGTCCTTTGGAGTTTGCCGTGAAAGCAATCAGTGGAAAGTGGAAAATTCCTATAGTATGGCGAATTAATGAAGGGGAGAAGCGACCAAGTGAATTCCTGAGAGGGATTGCAAAAGTGGACAGACGTGTCTTGAACCAGCAGTTAAAAGAACTGGAAGAGACAGGTATTCTGATGAAAAAATCATTTAACGAATTGCCACCACGTGTAGAATACTCGTTGACACCATTGGGTGAAAAACTGGTAGATGTTCTCTGGCAACTCAATGACTGGGGAGAAGTATTGCTCCGGGAGAAGGAAAGTAAATGAACAGAGACGAAGTGGTGGTTATTGTACAATTGTTCTGAAGGTTAGATTAATGCGGGGAGTTGTTATCTTCTTAGTGAGAGGTAGACGATGTAACCAGTGAGATTGTGTGGTTCCTTTCATTACAAGAAGGCTGCCATGTTCGAGTTTCAATTCTCTTTTCTCTCCGGAACGCTTGTGTTTAAACGCAAATTTTCGTTCAGCACCTAAACTCAGCGAACCAATAGCCCCGTTCTTTTTCAGGTCTTTTTCTCCGTCGCTGTGCCAGGCCATTCCTTCGTCACCGGTATGATAAAGGTTTAAGAGACAAGAGTTGTATGTTTCTCCACTTTCGGCTTCAATGATCTTTTTGAGAACTAATAATTCAGGTGTCCAGGGTAAGGCCTTTTTTGTGGTATTGGAATACGTATATTCAAATGTCTGATCTCCATACCAGGCAACCTTTCTTTTTGTGGAAATTCTTTTTCCGAAAATGACCGCTTCATCATGTTTCCAATCGATTGTTTCCAGTAACCGCTGAAAAAAATAATCTGCTTTTTTCGAAGGTAAAAGAACACCATGATATTGAACGACCCCGTCATAAGGAAGCAGGTTTTCTGATATGTCAAGTATTGAGCTGAATAAATCCATGTGCCTAAAGGTTCTGTTCATTTTGTGCCTGTTCCCAGCCTATAATAGCTGCTTTTCGGGTTGGCCCCCACATATACCCGCCAAATATTCCGGTCGATTGGATGACCCGGTGACAAGGAATAAGAAATGCGATGGGATTACTTCCGATGGCAGTTCCAACTGCCCGGGATGCATTCGGGTTGCCAATCTGACGGGCAATGGTTCCATACGTAGCAAGTTGCCCCTGAGGAATGGTCAGCAGACTTTTCCAAACTTTCAATTGAAAATCAGTTCCTTTAAGGTGTAACTTGATTTCCGGTAGCTGTTTATCTTTTGAAGAAAATATCGATACCGCGTTTTTCTGAAAATCATCTTGTCTCTGAACAAAATGAGCTGAGGGGAATTTATTTTGGAGATGGCGAAGAGCTTTGGATTCATCTTCCTCAAACGCCATATAGCAAATTCCTTTTGTCGTTGAAGCAATAATAAGCGTGCCGAAAGTACTGATGAAAAAACTATAGTTGATTGTAAGGGACTTGCCTCCGTTTTTGTACTCGGCAGGTGTCATTCCTTCAATTTTAACGAAGAGATCATGAAGACGACTGGTACTGGACAGCCCTGTTTCAAAAGCTGTATCAAATAAGCTGATCTGCTGATCCGAAGTGAGAATTTGCTTGGCATATTCAACACTGATGTATTGCAGAAATTTCTTGGGACTGGTTCCCGCCCATTCTGTAAACAGTCGTTGAAAATGGGAAGGACTCAGGTTGATATGTGCAGCGATCTCATCCAATGAAGGTTGTGTCTTGAAGTTTTGCCGGATAAACTCTATTGCATCGGCAATTCGCTGGTAATTTAACTGTTCTGCTGTTTTCATATCAAAGGTGTCTTCCGGGACAAAGGTCGTAAGTAGAATGCAAATAGAAAATCCGGATCATGCTGAATTTTGATCTTTTGAGAATAGAAAAAATTTCAGTTATCAACCATTTGCCTTTTCCGTTACTTTACCAAATCAACTACCAGTGCAAGTGCAATGTCTGTAGTCTTAAACGGTGGATAGCAGATTTATACGGAAGCGGTGTAATTCAGTAAAACAAAAACTAAGGTAATAATTGCAGGAAGTGCCTGTACGACAAAAATTCTCCGGGATGCTGTAACTGCTCCGTATATTCCGGCGATACTCACACAACCAAGAAAAAATAAAGCCACATTATCAGACCAGACAGGGTCACTGATAAAAAGAGACCAAATAAGTCCTGCTGCTAAAAAACCATTGTAAAGTCCCTGATTGGCAGCCATACTCTTAGTGGGCTTAAACAAATCCGCAGGAAAGGTTGTAAAGGTCTTTTTTCCAAGAGTTTCCCACGCAAACATTTCCATATAAAGTATATAAAGATGTTCAAGAGCTACGAGTGCAATTAATAATTTCGATAGTATTTCCATAAAGTCTTAAATTACGTTCAGAAAGAACTAGTTCTGTTTTAAAGATACGTTTTTTGAAGTAAGCCTTGTCTTTTTTCTATTCATATTTTTATGCTTCCGGAACGGTATAAGTCAAGAGCTGCCTGTAAGATTTCTTCAAGTACATTCAGCGGAATATCTTTGTCAGGAGAAACCCTGAAAATTTTCATCCGTGTGCGATTTCCAGTCTCCAGTTCCAGGAAATTCAGATGTTTTCCTTCTACAAATAGAAGATAAGGTTCTTCGGTTTTTTTGTCTGTCCACAGGTAACAGAACATTTTATTTTTGTAGCAGAAGCAGGGCATTCCCCACTTCTGCGTTTCAGTTATCTGTTCATCCTGAGACAAAATAATGGATCTAAGAGCGAGTAGACAGCTTTTATTCGGCTCTTCCTTATTGAGGTAATACTGATACAAATTATCCTCCATAACTTACTTATTTTACTTCCGGATCGACAGCAATAAAAATTTCTACCTCTGCATTTTCCGGAGTTTGTTTAATTGGATCATACGTTTCAAAATCGGCTGTATATGATCTTTTCAGATCTTCATTCCAGATTTTTAACCACGCATTGTACACAATATTCTGTTGTAAATTTCCTTTGACGGTATATTTGTGATAGGGAGCTGCGGAAATGGTTTTACCTGTCATATTTTCAGGGATCTCATCAAGAGAGGATACCCGACAACCTATAAGAGTGGTATAGGGACGTGTATGGTCTTTTTCATAATCCGTGTACATACAATATACTGTATTGTCCAGTTTATTCGGGATCTTTTCGAGAATTTGTTCCTGCATAAACTGTTCCCACAATGCCGGAATGTCTTTTGTGGATTGTCCGTTTTCATTAGTTGTTCTGACAGAAATACCAATGATGTGAAAGGGTGTAATACTAACTTTTTCCATCTTTAATTGTTTTGATTAAATGCAAAATTAGGAGGTGAGGTGTCAAAGGTATGTCAGGGGTCCAAAGATGATTTCTGACGACAAATCTCAAAGTATTCCCTAAGTGACATTGGATGTGGCTCAAACTGTTCTTTTTCAGTAATAAGCTGCGAAATGCGATCGAGGCGGAAAGATCTGAATTCGTTACGCAACCTGCAAAAAGCAATCAGAATCCAGTTTTCCTGTGTACTGTATAGAGCAAAAGGTTCGATACATCTGGTTGTTTCTTCTCCCGATTCGGATGTGTAACGAATTCGGCAAATTGTATAATTGGTTAATGCAATTTGTAACAGAGAGAGAAAGTTACTGGTGGTTTCATTGCTTAGGTTCTGTCTGAAAACAACGCGTTCAGCAAGGAGGTTTGCTTTGTCTTTTGTTGTGTAGCGAAGTACAGACTTAATTTTTAGAATAGCTTCCGAATAGGATTTGATCAAAGATGCATCTTTATTCTGCTTAATCAGTTGTTCAGCTGTGATCAGAGCATTGGCTTCACTTTCTGAAAACATGACAGGAGGGATGTGGTAACCGTCCATAATCGAGTATCCTTTTCCTTCTTCCGTGAAAATCGGAACTCCTGCTTGTTCCAGTGTGCGTATATCCCTGTAAATCGTACGAACACTTACGGAGAAGTTTTCCGCAAGTTCTGTCGCCGTCAGAAGTCGTTTCGACTGCAGTTGTGTGAGGATCGCTGTCAGTCGGGCCATGCGCTTTAGATCGTGTGCACTCATCGTTTGATCTCCTCAAGTATAGAAGTTCCCGAAGAACCGTTACCTGATGTCCATTCCCAGGACTCATATAAGCGTACTCTACCATCCGCAAGTAATTTCGGTCGGGAAGAACAAACGCCTGTCATCAGTTCATTATTTATATTGATGTGATGGTATTTCATATCCAGATTTCCATTCGAATCCATTCGGGCAATCAGATGTCCCTTCAGAATCTCTCCTCCCGAATAATCTGCCCAGACCAGTTTGCCTTCCTGATGATATTCGAAACGGGTTGATTCGGACACTTCTCCATCAGTAGAGTTTTCTACAGCAACGAATCGTTTGTTATTTAGATTTATCATGTTCTATCGTTTGTGGTGTCAATTGTAAATGCAAAATGGGATAAGGTTTCCCACATCCGTCTGTCTCCGAACGCTTGAATACGTGAAAACCATTTTTTTCATAGAAACGAAGTGCATCAGGGTTGTCTGCATTAACATCCACTTTAGTAATTTGAAATTGCTGTATCGCATCTTGTAAAAGTGTTTTCCCAACTCCTTTTCCGTGTAACTCCGGTGTGACGAATAACATCTCTAATGTTTGCTCTGAAATGCCATAAAAACCAATGATTTCATCTTTTTCGCGAATACAACGTAAAGTTACGGCATCCAGATATTCATTCAGGATACGTTCTCTGTAGAATTGAATATCTTCTTCATTAAGAAAGTGATGCGTAGCTCTGACAGCGCGTTCCCAAACTCCGATAAGGATTGGATATTCAGTTGTGTTTACGTTTTCAACAAGATACTTCATGATTCGCTTTTTCAATACACACTTAAAAGACTATTGTATCAAAAGTAGTCATTCCCGGTTAGTTTGAAAAATGACTTCTGATTGTATTCTCTTAGTTCTCGTTTGAAAAAAAATAAGAAACTCTCTCCATCCGGTTCAAGTCGAAGAATGATATCGTGTTTGAATCACTCATGTGTAACAGAGGGTAAGAATTTCTTTCGTCCAGTGTTTTAGGATATAAATACCAGGAGGTACCTCCGTCAAACGAAATATAGGTAAAGTCATTATCGAGAATCAGGATCAACTGTTTTTGTTCCAGAATGCGAATATCTGAGTTCACCTGTAATGAACCCGCACCGTTTTTAAATACAAGTTGACGTTGGTTGATGAGTTGGAAATTATGATATTCGGTTACTGTATGCTGATCTTGTTTAGTCTTAGGGAATTGTCGTTTCTTATATTCCCGGATCAGGAAACCCCAATTAGTTTGGTGTTTTACAAGTAAGGGACGGAAGAAGGGAGAATTATTGATATTGTAGGGGTCAATTCCCCAGGAGCCTAAATAAAGGGAGTCTCCGGAACGCGAAATTGAGTGACGGTTATAATTGTCATTGTAATGCACACCTTTGGGTGTTTTCAACGAATCAATTATACGCCCGTTTCGTATAAGGTAATAGATACCCTGATGATACCGTTTTTTGTTTTTTATCTCTCTACGGGAGAAGCCCAAGGCATGTTCCTTATCAATAAAAACCAAATCCCGGAAAGAATAGTCCTGAAAGAGTTGTCTAAGAAGAGGGGCTTCTTCCCATGTTTTTCCACTATCGGTGGAGCGAAAGATCGTAGTCGTATAAGGACAGTCATTGGTTCGCCAGTAGTCACATTCAGGAGCGAATTTTTCACGAATTCCTGCTGTTTGGTAAAGTACATGATTAAAGCTGTCAATGTAAAGGTATCCACTGTAAAAAAGATGTATGTCTTCCCGGGGTGTGTAGTGTTGAATACTGTTGGTCTTGGTGTCAAAAAGAGAAAATACTTTTTTTGAACTGTACAGGTTTGTTGTATCAAGTACATAGTCTATCTGTCCAAAATAGATCGTGCTGTCTGAAGTTGGATAAAGAGGGCCACTCCAATTACGTCTTTTATATGGAAGAAAGCTTCTGTCAAACTGAATAGGTTTTGTTTTTCTTGTCAGTTTCAGTCCGGGGCTAGAAAAGTTAGTAAGGACATATTCCTCCGCTTTTTTTGTTAATGCTCTATTCCGTTTATATGGGATAAAATGCAATGCTAGTGAATCATAAATAGAGCGCGGAATTATGAAATTCCAGGAATGTATATTAGTAATAGTTACATTGCCCTTTGTTTTGGGAAGTTTATACAACAAGGAATGAGCCCATCCCGGAAAATAATAGTGCCCAGGAACAAATTGAAGTGTTGTTCGTAAGTCCTCTTTCTCTGCTTCATGTGGAGTGATAAATATACCTAACCCTCCGCTTCCTGTTGGTTGGTTTATGTACATGGTGTCTTTTTTATGGATAATTCGTATAGATAGTTTGGAAAAACGATCATTCTTAGGGAGTGATAAAGAAAAGTCATTGATACAAATGTGGTCGTAAAAATCCGTCGACCATTCAATTGTTGGGGTTAGCGAATCACATGGAATGGATGAACCGGAGAAAGACAGGCTGTCGATCATAATCGTGTACTTTTTGTTGTTCGAAAATTGAATATCTTTTCCCTCCTGATCCTGGATACGATAAAAATAGCGGGAAGAAAAGTCTATCCATCCCGGTTGTGCATAGAGAGAAGTATAAAAGGAAGAGATTAGGAAACATAAGAAAAGAGTAATTCTGGATACCATAGTATATGATTTTGCTTCGGTAGTACACGTGCCTGAATGAAAGGTTCATTTTTTAGTGTGAGCTTTCGATTGAGGAAAAGAAATGGAAAATACCACGAAATGTTAATTACATGTTGAAAAATCCGAAAGTCAGTCTGTAAAACATAGTGTAAAACCCGTTGAAAATCGTTATCTTTGCTAGTCTTGTGAATCATTTTTTGATTCAGAAAATACAACAAAATATGAGTGAAGAAAAGAAGAACTATTCAGCGGACAATATTCAGGTCTTAGAGGGATTAGAGGCGGTACGTAAGCGACCGGCGATGTATATTGGTGACACGGGAGTTAAAGGTCTTCATCACCTGGTATATGAGGTGGTTGACAACTCCATTGATGAAGCTTTGGCAGGATATTGTGACCGTATCGAAGTATATATTAATGAAGACAACTCAATTACAGTAAAAGATAACGGTCGTGGGATTCCGACGGCAATGCATACGAAAGAGAAAAAGTCAGCACTGGAAGTGGTAATGACGGTACTGCATGCCGGAGGTAAATTCGACAAAGACACCTATAAAGTTTCTGGAGGTCTTCACGGGGTAGGGGTATCCTGTGTAAATGCGCTTTCAACAAGTCTTAAAGCTACTGTGTATCGTGAAGGGAAAATTTTCCAGCAGGAGTACCAGATTGGAAAACCACTTTACGCCGTAAAAGAAGTAGGAGAGTCGGATAAAACAGGAACAGAAGTTACTTTCCATCCGGATGATTCTATTTTTGAAATGACGGTATACAATTTCGAAACACTGGCTGCCCGTATGCGTGAGCTTGCCTTTTTGAATAAAGGAATTCGAATTGTTTTGGTGGATAAGCGTGAACAGGACGAAAACGGTAATTTCTTAGCGAATGAATTCTTCTCGGAAGGTGGATTAGCTGAGTTTTGTCAGTATCTGGATCGTAACCGCGAACCGATCATTGAGGAGATCATCTATGTGGAAGGAGAGAAAGATGGAATTCCTGTAGAGGTCGCAATGGTTTACAATAATACGTATTCGGAGAATATTCACTCTTACGTGAATAATATCAATACACACGAAGGAGGTACGCATTTGTCAGGATTCCGCCGTGGATTGACAAATACCTTGAAAAAATATGCTGATGAAAGCGGTTTGTTAGCAAAGGAGAAAATCGAAATTGTAGGGGATGATTTCCGTGAGGGACTTACTGCAGTTATTTCTGTAAAAGTAATGGAGCCGCAATTCCAGGGACAGACAAAAACGAAATTGGGTAATCAGGAAGTTTCGGCTCCGGTTTCGCAATTGGTTTCTGAAATGTTAGCCAATTATTTGGAAGAACATCCGAATGATGCTAAACGAATTGTAGAGAAAGTACTTTTGGCTGCCCGAGCGCGTCACGCAGCCCGTAAGGCTCGTGAGATGGTACAACGTAAAAATGTACTTTCCGGATCAGGATTGCCTGGTAAACTTGCGGATTGTTCTGAAAAAGATCCGTCTATATGTGAAATTTACTTCGTCGAGGGAGATTCCGCAGGAGGAACAGCTAAACAAGGTCGGGATCGTCACTTCCAGGCGATTATGCCTTTGCGAGGTAAGATTTTGAACGTGGAAAAAGCCATGCATCACAAAATCTTTGAAAACGAAGAGATTAAAAATATCTATACAGCTTTAGGTGTACGTGTGGGAACGGAAGAAGATTCCAAAGCACTTAACCTGGAGAAGTTGAGATACCATAAGATCATCATTATGTGTGATGCCGATGTCGACGGTTCTCACATTGAGACATTAATTCTTACCTTCTTCTTCCGCTATATGAAAGAGTTGATTGAGAACGGATACGTTTACATTGCAACACCACCTTTGTATCAGGTGAAGAAAGGCGGAAAAGCAGAATATGCATGGAATGATGACCAAAGAGATTTGTTGATTCAGCAAATGAAAGGTGGTGGCTCCGAATCATCTGTTTCAGTACAACGATACAAAGGTTTGGGAGAGATGAATGCAGAACAGCTTTGGGAAACAACAATGAGTCCGGAAGGTCGTACACTTCGTCAGGTAACTATTGAAAATGCAGCAGAATGTGATCAGATTTTCTCTATGTTGATGGGAGATGATGTACCACCTCGTCGTGAATTTATTGAGAAGCACGCGAAATATGCAAATATAGATGTGTAAGTAACGAAAAATAGCCGGGGGAGATACTTCCCTTCGTAGCCATAAAAAAATAAAGGCAGCCTAAGGGTTGCCTTTATTTTTTTAGTCAATAGGAGAGAATAATGCCCTGTATGTGGGTTGTAAACTGCGGAATTATTATCGTATTTTTGAAAATATGGAAAAAGAGAATTTACATGTTACAGGTATGACTTGTACAGCTTGTGCAAATAGCATAGAAAGTTTTCTCAAACATGAAGAGGGAGTCAATAAAATTGAAGTGAATTATGCAAACTCTTCCGTTTTATTAGAATATGAGCCGGAAAAAATAACGCTAGAGCAAATTGCCGAAATAGTAGACGATTTGGGATATGGATTGATCCTTCCAACTGAAGACGCAGAGAAGCAGGCAAAGGAAGAACACGAAAAGCGTTTCAAAACATTACAAAGAAATACGATAGGGGCTTTTATTTTCGCTTTTCCTTTATTTGTTATCGGGATGTTTTTTATGAATTGGCATCCTGGAGGATGGATCAGTTGGGGGCTGGCTACTCCTTTACTTTTTTTATTCGGGAAAGATTTCTTTGTACATGCCTGGAAACAGGCATTGAAGGCTACAACCAGTATGGATACTTTGGTAGCGGTTAGCACAGGAACCGCATATCTATACAGTGTTTTTAATCTCTTGTATCCATCTTTTTTTAGTGAAAGAGGAATAGAGCCTCACCTTTATTTTGAGGCTTCAGGGGTGATTATTGCTTTTATTCTGTTAGGTAAATGGATGGAAGAACGAGCCAAAGGTGCTACTTCAACAGCGATCAGACAACTGATGGAACTACAGCCGGATTCTTTGTGGATTTTGGATAAGGACGGAAACCAAAAGGAAATACCAGCTTCCCGGGTAGAAAAAGGAATGAGAGTTGTTGTAAAACCGGGAGATAAAATTCCGGTTGATGGAAGAGTTACAGATGGAGATTCGTATGTAGATGAGAGTACGATTACGGGAGAACCAATAGCCGTTTTTAAGGCAGCCGGGGATACTGTATTTACCGGAACACTTAATCAAAAGGGTAGTTTTGTTATAGAAGCGACAAAAGTGGGGAGTGAAACTGTCCTTGCACAGATTATTGAAATGGTTAAACAGGCGCAGGGAAGTAAAGCTCCTGTTCAACGTCTTGTTGATAAGGTATCTGCGATTTTTGTTCCGACTGTAATGATAATTGCTGTAGTAAGTGCTGTTGCCTGGTGGATTTTCGGAACAGAGAATAGTTTTGCTGTAGGCCTAAATGCTTTTGTAACCGTCCTTGTGATTGCCTGCCCTTGTGCTCTGGGATTGGCAACACCAACGGCAGTAGTAACATCAATCGGATCTGCGGCGCGGTTAGGTGTCCTGATAAAAGATGCCGAAGCTATCGAACGGCTATCGGAAGTTACGGACCTTATTGTGGATAAAACAGGTACAGTGACCGAGGGACATCCGGTTGTACAGGAAGTGTATTTTGATGGAAGTGTAACGAATGAAGAAAAAAGATTGTTTCATGAAATCGAGTCGCGTTCAGAGCATCCGTTGGCGCATGCCGTAGTCAATTATTTTTCAGCCAAAGAGATTGAAAAAACAGCCCCTGATTCGTTTGAAAGTATTACCGCAAGGGGAGTTAAGGCAACAAAAGGAGATAAGGAATATTATGTCGGAAGCCATATACTGGTAGACGAATTAGGGGCAGAAGGAGGTGCTGCTTTACGAGGGAAGTTAAAAGATCAGGCAAGAACACTTATCTATTTTATCAGACAGGGAAAAGTAATCGGTATAATGGCAATTGATGATGCTATTAAACCGCATTCTGCTGAAGCCATTCACAACTTGCAACAGAAAGGAGTCACGATTCACATGCTTACAGGAGATAGCGTAAAAACAGCAAATCGTGTAGCGGAAAATGTGGGGATAGATGTCGTGAAGGCTGATTGTTCCCCTTCTGATAAGGGAGAGTATATCCGACAGCTTCAGTCTGAAGGAAAGGTTGTAGCAATGGTCGGGGATGGAATCAATGATTCGGAAGCACTTGCACAATCGGATGTTAGTATTGCCATGGGAAAAGGAGCAGATGTGGCGAAAGATGTGGCAAAGATTACAATTCTTTCCTCTGATTTATTATTGATCCCTGCGGCTTATAGACTTTCCAAAAAAACAGTAAAGATCATTCGCCAAAATTTATTTTGGGCCTTTATTTATAACGTGCTGGGAATTCCGGTTGCTGCGGGAGTACTGATTCCGATAAATGGATTCATGCTAAGTCCTATGATTGCAGGAGCAGCTATGGCTTTAAGTTCAGTGTCCGTTGTTACCAACAGTTTACGATTACGAAAGTAGAAAAGAATAAGGAAAAAAATACGCTTCAATCAGAAGCGTATTTTTATTTTCAGAGAGGATTAATCCATATTTTTTACGGAAATAGTTTTCCGGTTGGGTTCTGGCATTGTACCAAATACTCTATCCCAAAAAGAAGTGGTTACCCCAAATGCCCTGTCGTGTTGCTGATAGTGGTGAATATTGTGATGTCTCCACCAGAAATTAAATCGTTTCGGCGCCGGAACTTTGTGAATGGTATAATGCACAGTCATATAAGATACATATCCAATCATAAATCCGGATCCGAAAGTGTAGGCATAACTACCGATGATCAGATAGAAAACACCAAAGAAAATAGCGGCAATCAGTAATGAGGGAACCGGAGGTAAAACAAGTCGATCCTTATCATTCGGGTAGTAATGATGGATTCCATGAAAAAGGTACTGAATCCCTGAAGAAAAAGTAGCATCACCAATTTTATGATATAAAAAGCGATGCATAAAATACTCTGCCAACGTCCAGGAAAAATATCCGGTAAAGAAGGCCAGAATGATTGATGTTGCACTTGGATTGATATTGAGGTAATAGTACCTTATCAGGAAAAATCCAATTACAAAATACATCAATAAAATGACGATTGGATGGGTTTTGGTTAACAGCTCAAGAAATTTATTTTTAAAGAGCTTCGGCGATTTACTATTCGGATATACGGGTATTTCGTATTGGCTCATGACTAGTTATTTTTGCAAATGTCTTAAAAAAATGGAAAACTATTCCCTTAAAATATATTAAAAAAACGATATTTTAACATAGGACAAGGAGAAAAGTTTCGATTATTTTTTTTGAAATAAAAGTATGATGCGCATAATATAAGGTGAGAAACGTTTCCTGTTTTTGTTTTTATAACGAATTGATTTGTAGAGACGAAAAAATAAAGTTTAGAAAAATAGAGCAGAGATGTGGTGCCCGAAACGAGGGGGCAATTACTGATTGAAAAGAGTAGGGAACCGTATGTTGAGAAAAAAATGTGCAGTTTGAGATAGGAATATTGGGAGAATGGATGACAGGGGTGTTAGTTGATTTTGTATAAAAAATAGGATAGTATCTTCCTCTCCAATTATTGTTACTTGTTTTAAGGTGTGCTAAAATCGTTATCTTTGCAGGCTGTAACACCACAGAAGTAGAATGGTGTAAGAGGCTAAGCGAAAAAGAAAACAATGTTTAGACATCAGGGCAAAAGCAGAACACTTACACATAATCTACAAATCGCTACCGTTCTGTCTTTTGTGGCCGGAATCGTAAATGTCACCGGTTTTTTAGCATTTCAACAGTTAACAACAAATGTAACCGGACATTTTGCATTGTTTATCAATGATATAGCCAATGCGGATTTTTGGAAAGGAACTATCTATTTCCTCTATATTTTTTCGTTCTTATTTGGTTCTTTTTTATCAGGCTTTCTCATTGAAATGTTCCGGGAGAGTAAAAAACTAAATATTTTTCTGGTTCCGATGATACTGGAGTCATTGATCCTGATTTCAATTGCATTCGTGGGAAATATTGCAGAAATAACCTATCCTGATAGTATTGTTTGTCTGTTACTTTTCGCAATGGGACTACAAAACTCTTATGTTACAAAAATTTCTAATGCTATTGTTCGTACTACGCATCTGACCGGACTTTTTACGGATTTAGGAATTGATATATCACTATTATTTTTCCCGAAATCACATCCGAACAGAGAGAAGCTAAAAGCAAATATCAAACTTCGTTTATACATTATTTCATTCTTTTTTGCAGGCGGGTTGATCGGTGGTTTTCTATACTCTGAGATCGATTTGAAACTGAATACCCTGTTCGTCGGAGCTTTTATATTGCTAATGAGTTTATTCTATGATGATTTCCGGTTTAAACTGATTAAGGCTAAAAGGAAATATGCCAGTAAGAGAGTTCT
>NZ_CFIGVI010000044.1:0-24491 GCF_984588085.1 Wandonia sp. | reverse complement strand
CATCACCAACTCCTTATTTCGGATATCAGGGGAAGAACTTATTCATCAGCATGTAATCAATACTCCCCGATTGCTGGTGACAATTAATACAGGACGCTCCTTTCTTTTCGGCACTGGACACCACTTTTTTATCCGCATCAATATATCCCCATACCCAACCATTTGCGTCTGCATTTTCATTTCCGGAAGCTTTATACAAAATTGCATAACGTCCTAATGACTCGTCTTCATTGACCAGTTCTTTTACAACCAGTGATCCTTGCGGAAAGACAGCATTCGCAGCAATTTTCCCCTCACTATCCAGTTGCGTCGCTGCGACTGAATTGAAACGCGTTCGGAGAAAAGGATGATCATGACCGGAACCGGAGCTCTTCGGCAACAAAGCATCTGATTTTTTATACCAGGTAAACCCGGAAGTCTGCTCTGCCATCTCAAATAACTCCGCGTCAATACCATTCAATGCTTTATCCTTTTTGCACGCTACCGCCATTGTCAGCACTATAAGAAAAAACACAAACCTCATCATAAGCAATTAGTTAAATAACACTATTTTACACTACTAAATATCCAAAAATACTCCCATACCTGAAAATTAATTCTGTTAAAAGAATCGCACTCCTGTTAAACTCTTAAAGTTTATCTGTGCTATTTTCACGATGTAATGCTGCAGTTGTATTTTTGCTTTTCTTTGAATCCGGTTTTCCACCACCACTTTCCCGAAATTATTTCATAAGTTTGTTGTAATTAAACGAAAGGTATGCTACGCAACAGCCGCATTTTTACTTTGAATTTATACGGAACAGTCATTCTTGCTCTGTGTTTGGTACTGGTGTCCTGTAACGATGTTATTGAAAAGGATATCTCCGGAGAAACTCCCTTCATGATTGTCCCGCAGGCCAATGACACTATTCCCGAATACTCCCATTTTCTTTGGGAACCTTTGGAAGGTGCAACCCACTATCGCTTGCAGATTTTTTCTCCGTCTTTTGCGTCCCCTACATTTATTGCATTTGACTCGACGACTTCAGCAAATTCGTTATTTGTTAGTCTTGAACGGGGTACATACGAATACAAACTAACAGCGCATAACAACGGTTATCAGTCTCTCCCTTCAGGTCCGTTCCCTTTTATCGTAGATACTGTACAGGGAAGTCAGGCACAAATTAATCTGAATACTCCATCTTCGGGTTCTTATTACAACGGTTCCTTTAACGGGTTCTTCAGTTGGTCAGGGCTATCCGGTGTATCATCGTATGAATTCAGTTTGCGGGAAGGAACAGAGTACGCAACAGGAACGATTGTGCATTCCCAAAATGCTATTGCATCTAATTCAATTTCGGTCACTAATGTTGACTACACGGACGGTAATTATGTATGGGGGGTCAAGGCTTATCTTGCCAATGGTGCTTCAACGACAACGTTTACATCCACTTTTCGTATTGACGACACGCCTCCGGTTACTCCTACGCCGGTTGCTCCGGCGGACAACGCAATTGTATCCTCTCCGGTAACGTTTACCTGGAGTAATGCATCCGATACGGGAATTATACAATCACCAGTGACATCTATTGTACAGGTCGCTACTGATGAGGCATTTACTTCTATTGAAACAAGTGAAACAGTAACGGGAACGACCACAGACATCCCGCTTCCATCCGGAAATTATTACTGGCGGGTTTATAATATGGATGCTGCGGGTAATCAGGGAAGCTATTCAACAGTCCGTACACTAACTGTTAATTAATGTTGGGGAAAAACAAATTTGTATCGGTAGTATTATTGATCGTGGTAGGAATTATCTGGATCAATGTCATCGTAAAAATTGTTGGCAACCTTACAGCTGATTCTGAAACACCCGAATCCGCCCTTTATCAGGACACCCCTATTTTACTCCCGAAAGCCGAAGACAGAAATTTTGAGTTATTCTGTGATTACAGAGATCCGTTTCTCGGCAAGTCTTCCGGAGTCTCTCTGCGGGGAAATGATACCGATCCGGATCAGTATACCAATCGGGTTCCCGCGACAACTCCCCCACCTCCGGCGACACGTTCCTGGCCAAATATCCGCTATTTCGGTATTGTAAAACGTACACATTCAAAAGGAGGTACCGGTCTTGTAAAAGTGGATAATTTTACCATGAACCTTAAAACCGGAGACGGTTTTTACGAAGATTATATTGTTCAATCCATGAACAGAGACTCTATCGTTATCTCACGCGGAAAGTCCGAACGAAAAACATTTTACAGATAGACTATGAAATGGTTCTACCCCATCCTTATTGTGCTTATTTCCGGGACAACACTCTATTCCCAAAATGACAATAGATTTAATCCCTTTTCTCTTCCTCCAGCTTTACAGGATGATATCTGGTCTGTGGAGTTTGCACCTTCTTTCTGGATGAAACAGGCTAATGCTCCAACTGCACATAAATTTTCATTTTCCGCCGGGTTGAATTATCACTATGAACTGAATTTTTCTCCGGCAAAGAAATTCGCCATCGCACTTGGTGTAGGTTACTACTATTCGAGTTTAAGCCATCTCGGTACTTTTTCTGCGGACAGTAGCAACACAACACTTTGGAATCACACCGCTCCGACAGATGATCTGAAGTACAGCAGACTGAACCTGCACCGCATCAACCTCCCGTTGGAATTCAGAATAAAACTGAACTCTTCCTTCAAATTTTATTTCGGGTACCAGGCTTCATTTGTTGTCGGAGCAAAAAACCGCGTAAAACTCAACGGTGAAGAGTTTGCCTTCAGTAAGTTTAATAACCTGAACCGGGTTCAACATGGTCCCCGGATTCGGATCGGCTACCGGGACTTTTTTGTTTTCAGTACTGTATACCTTTCCAATTTGTTTTCATCTCCCAGTCCTGTCCATATGCAAACTGTCGAAATAGGTATCAGCATTGGAGGATAACTACAGACTCTGTACGGTAAACTCTACCCTTCTGTTCTTTTGACGTGAATCCGCATCTGCATTCGGTACAAGAGGTGTTCCCTCACCATATCCCTGTGCTTTGATTCGCTGCTCCTGAATTCCCTTTCCGGTCAGGTAGCGCATGACAGAAATTGCCCTGTTTCGGCTAAGAGTAAGATTATATGCCGCCTCTCCTACATCATCCGTATGACCGGATATCTCAATTTGCATAGAAGGATAGTTCTTCATAATCGCAACCAACTGATCCAGTTCGACAAAGGATTCTTTCCGTAGTTCATACTTATCCGTATCAAAATAGACGTTATTGATAATAATTTTTGCTCCTTTTTCAATAGGAACCAGGTAGAGATCTACTTCTTTTTCCTGATAGCCTGCTGTTTTTGGTAATTCAAACTCAGAAGATACCGGCAAGAACTGTTCACGCTTAGCTGAAAAGCCGTATCTCTCCCCGGCTGGTAATACAATTTCATATTTCCCAGTCACAGGGTCAGATTGAGCAAGTCCCATCTCCTTTCCTGAACTCAACGCATAATAGGCTATTGAAGCAGCAAGTGGTTCGTTGGTCTTTTGGTTGCGCACCGTTCCCCGTACCAGAGCAACAGCCTCAGGGCGCAATACCTCCGGAACGGAAGCCCGGTAGATATCACTTTCTCCCAACCCTCCCTCCCGATAGGAAACCAAATAGACATAATCTCCTTTCGCAGGAAGTGTATAATAGGCATCAAACTCTTTTGAATTCAGGTAGGGCCCCAGGTTTTCCGGTTGGGTCCAGTTTTCCCAGGTATCATCTAACCTCCGTGTAACAAAAATATCTGAGCCTCCATACGTAGGAAACCCCGAAGTACTGTAATAAAGGGTTTTCTCGTCAGAAGCTAAAAAAGGAGAAATTTCACTGGCTGCCGTATTTAATGTATTTCCTAATGACTTAGGTACTGTCCATGTTCCGTCTTTTTTTCTAAACGAAACATGCAGATCTTTGGTTCCCTGTTTGTCAAGCATAATAGCCATTACAAGAATTTTTCCCGAATTCGAAATACAATATTCGCCAAACGGTCCGTGATTTTGAAACGAATCGATTTCAATGTTTTCAGGAAAAGCCCAACCGTCAATTTGTTTTTGGGTAAAAGAAATCCCCGGTGTCGATGTCCCGTCTTTGTTGTACTGGTTCAAAAGAAAAATCTTCTGTCCGTCCGGTGTGATTCCGAAAACCGAATTGTTGAATGCATTATTTACAGGAGCTTTTACATTCTTTGCCGGTTCAAAGGTTCCGTCTTCCCTAATCTGGCTCAACCATACATCCTGCGCTTCAATGGGAGCGATATTTTCCGGGTGATTCTGACGTGTAAAGTACAGGGTCTTTCCGTTAGGGGAAATTACAGGAGACAAATCTCCTGTAGGAGAATTAACGGCCTCTCCCAGACTTTCCATAGTAACAACCTGTTTCTCAACTTCAGGATTTACGTTTATTTTTATCTCGTAGGGTTCGTGGTGATTTGCTATGGCTATGGCATCAACCTGATTAAAACCGTTAATATATTTCGTCTGCATTTCAATACGTACCGCGTTTACTTTAAAAGTCGTCGGAGCAAATTTGACTGACAATAGTCTTGCTGATGAAAGAGCGATTAATGAATCAACCTCGTATACGGTTTGTTCGACTCCCTTCTCCCCTTTCACGATGACCCGTGAGATACTTCCCGGGTTAAACGATTCGTGAACAATTACCTGCTGAACCTGCTGAGGAACTGCAAAACCGACTTCAATAAAATCGCTCTCTTCATTATTCTTTTTGGCCGGTGCCCAGGCACAGGGATTTGCTTTATTCAAAGAGAAGGTACTGGGTTCACCGAGTACCTGATTCGCCCGGTATTGTCCCGGGTATTTTTTATAGTCAAATTCGGAGGAAAACGCAATCACTTTTGATGCCCACTGGAAATCCTGCGCCAACAGGAAAACAGGGACGAAAAATAAACAACTCAGCAAATACTTCATATCTCTTCTTGTACCGGGTATTCAGCTTTCGGTTTTTCCGAAAGTCCTACTCAAATGTAACACAAGAAGCTCTTTTTCAAAATAGTATCTCCTGGATATTTTTAAAAACAAGAGAAAAATACGGCAATCTATCTACAAAAAAAGCCGGGTTGTATTGCCCGGCTTTTTTTCTCTGTGAATTTCGATTAATTCATCATTTCAACGCGTTCCTCAAAAGAGTAAGGAACCAGTTTTATCAATTCTTCTATTTCCTCACGTTCCGCATCCGGAAGATTCGGAAACGTCTCAAGATATTCTACGTACGCCTGACGAGCTCTTGCCGTATCGCGTAATAAGTCTAATGATGTTGCACGATTATACATCAGGAATTTTTTGTTCTTGTACTCCGGAAAACGGGAAAGTAACGTATCGGTATAAATTACCGCCTTCTTGTACTTCTGTAACTGCGAAAAATAACCTTGTACCCGATCCAGACATTCGGCAGAGTATGCGTCTTCCGGAAAATGATCAACATACTGAAGGTTTTTGGAAATTGCAAGATCATACAGATCTTTAGGTACTTCCGGAATCACTTTAAATAGTGAATCCTCCAGATTTTTGATCTCCGTTTGTAATCCTTCTCGGGAAACTGTCGCATCAATAGTTGAATCGGTTGTTTCAGTACTGTTTTCATCAGTCCCGGAACAAGCCACTAACAAGGTGGAAACCATTAATAAAAAACCAATTCTTTTCATTACTTATTTTTTAGATTTTACCGGAAATTTCATTCTGTAATCAACGTCTACCAACCCTTTTGAAATATTGGCCAGTTTCTTCTGCAACAATCTCTTTTTCAATGGGGAAATATGGTCGGTAAACAAAACTCCCTCGATGTGATCGTATTCATGCTGAACAACACGCGCAGCATATCCGTCGAATTCTTCTTCGTGGAACTCCCAGTTTTCATCAAAGTAAGTCACGCGAATTTTAGGTTTTCGCTGTACATCTTCCCTGATTTTCGGAATACTAAGGCATCCTTCACTAAACGCCCATTCTTTCCCTTCTTCTTCTTCTATAATCGGATTGATAAACACCTTTTTAAAGTTCTCAACTCCTTCAGCTCTCGGATCTTCCTCTCCATCTTCATCCGGTTCTGCAAACGGCGATGCATCAACAACGAAAAGCCGGATAGACCTCCCGATCTGGGGAGCTGCCAAACCAACTCCATGAGCAGCATACATTGTTTCAAACATATCTGCTATCAACTGGTCCAGTCCTTCGTAATCTTCATCGATCTCCTCTGCCATTTTTTTCAAAACAGGATCTCCGTATGCGACTATGGGTAAAATCATTCGTATCAATTTTGTGCAAAATTACTACTTATTCAGGAGAATGACAACAAGCGGCCTTACTGTCGTGAAGCTTTTGCAGCGATACACAAATTCCATAACGCTCGTGCCCCTACATTTCCATCCCATTCATCATCCCCAACCTCATTCAAGTCAAAACCAATGATTTCTTTACCCGACAACGCCAGTTCAAATAACAGATACACTACCTCTTCAAGCTCAAAACCTCCGGGAACAGGAGTTCCGGTATTCGGACATAAATAGGGCTTTAACGCATCAATATCGAAAGAAACATATACTTTCTGAGGTAACTCAGCAAGTATTTCACTTACCTGTTCTTTCCAGGTTTTTCCTTCGTATCCCGCTTCTTTTATTTCCCAGTCGTAGAAGGTTCGGATTCTCGGATCGCTATTCACCAGATCAACTTCTGTCTGCGCAACATCCCGAATTCCTACCTGCACCAGTTTTTGTACATTATCCAGTTTCAGCGCATTAAACATAATAGATGCGTGGGATTGCTCAAACCCTTCGTAGGCATCCCGGAGATCAGCATGTGCATCAATTTGCAGGATTCCGAACTCTTCTTTTTCCGCCAATGCGGTGATCAAACCCAACGGAGTGGAGTGTTCTCCTCCCAAAACGGCTACTAATTTCCCTTCTTCTCTTAACTCAAGTGCCTTTTCTTTAAGGTGAAGCGCCAATGCCTGTTGCGCTTCCGCTATTTCTGTCAGTGTGCGCTGGTAGGCCGGATTCGTTGAAATGGTACCTCCATCCTCCAGGAAACTGATATACTCCATAGCTTTCCCACAGTACTTATCATTAATTTCTTTCCACTCGCCTGAAATCGGAGTCATCGCGATGCGTGTTTTCCATGCCTCCGGAAATTTCGGGTGGTAAAAATCGAGCTGCGGGGAGGCATCCAGAATTCGTTGTGGTCCGTTGCTTGTTCCTTTTCCAAAAGATGCCGTAGCATCCCAGGGAACGGGAATGATTACAATTTCCGCATCTTCTATCGTATAGGGAAACCCGAAGATATTCCCATTATTTATCCCGACTCCGTTAGGATCAAAGTTCTCGTAATTCATATCCGTTTTTTTTATGTATTCTACGAATAAAAAAGACGCAAGCTTTTCAGTTCTTACGTCTTTTTCTATGTTTTGTCTGCGCCAATTGTAAAGCGCAAAAATTTACTATTTCAACAGGTCTTTCACAAACCCCGGAGTAGCAAAACTTCCCCGATGCACATCTGCATTATAATAACGCAATCCTTGTTTTTCAACAAATGCTTCAATTTCATCATCATTTGTGATCTTCTTCGGATTTGCATCACCTTTTACTCCCCACTGGAAGCTCCACATTCCTGTTGGATACGTTGGAACAAAGAACAAACTTGTGTATGTATGGTCTTTACCAAAAATATCGGCCAATGTATGATGAAGTTCTGCAAAAGCTTTCTCATTGAACTTCGGAGATTCTCCCTGTGTCAATAGGATTCCTCCCGGCTTCAATGCTTTTGCACAATTGTTGAAGAATTCAACAGAGAACAATCCTTCTGCAGGTCCAACCGGATCAGAACCATCCACCAGAATAAGGTCATAAGATTCTGCTTTGGCGTTAGCCGCAAATGCTATTCCGTCTCCTACTATTAGTTCCAGTTTCGGATCGTCAAACGACGCTGCAATGGTAGGAAGGTGTTTTTTACAGGCTTCAATCACTTCTCCGTCGATCTCCACCATTGTTACTTTTTCAACTCCTTCGTGACGAAGAATTTCACGAACGGTTCCACCGTCTCCTCCTCCGATCACCAAAACATTTTTCACATTTCCATGTGTAAACATTGCCGGGTGAGAAATCATTTCATGATAGTGAAACTCGTCTTTCTCAGTTGTCATAACCATATCGTCCAATGCCAACATCTTACCGTACTTATACGACTCAAGAATTTTAACACGCTGATAAGGTGACTGTACATCGTGAAATACCTCCCCGGTGTAACGCAATGACAATGCCTGATTATCATCTTTATCTGTAAACCATACATTCCGCGTGTAGAAATCCGGATTTCTTCTTCCTTTTGCCTCCTCACGCATAGTCGTAAGATCAAAATCCATGCGATCCAACAAACTTAGTGAACCACGACGCATTTCAACCGCAGAGTAATTTTTCGCCTGAAAAACCTCTTTTAGGTAATCAAATGAAACCCATGCGTCGATATCTCCACATGTAAAAAGGTCCACTGCTGCATAACCATATTCTGGCCAGGTATGAATAGCTAAGTGACTTTCCTGAATAACAACTACCCCTGATACCCCATATGGAGAAAAGTGGTGAAAAGTTGAATTAATAACTGTAGCACCAGCCTTAATTGCCGCATCAACCATTCCTTGTTCGATCGTTGATACTTCATTCATAATCTGTGGAGTACATCCACTGAATTCAACCAAAATGTGATTTCCTAATGCATTCATTTTCTTTAAACGAAATTTTAAATTATACTACAAAGTTATGTAGAAACAAAGAATAATAATTCCTATTGGTTTGTTAAATTAAAAAAACATTTCAAAAACCCAAAACAACCACTAATAATCAACCACTTAACCTTCAACAAACATCGCTGTGCACCTGCTTTTTTTGCTTTTCTGACAGGAAGAGTGTACATTCATCACATCTAAAATTAAAAATTATGCGAAAAACGTATCTTCTTTTACTCATTGGCGGAATTTTAGTGACTTTTGGTATCTCATCCTGTAAAAAGGAATGTGGAGACTGTCCTGACAGCCATTTTTTGGTAGTTGATAATCCTAAAGAGGGAGATTGTATCTGTTGCCCGAACGGAACCACCTATGAAGGAGGATTTTGCCAGGAATAAAACGACTTAAAAAACAAAAAGAGAAGTAAAGCTTTACTTCCCTTCTCTTTTTGCTAAACCATGCTAAAACTATAAAACCCAAAAATTGTAACCACGTACGGTTACAGAACAAATGTACAAAGATTTTTTATTCGTACAAGTATTTCTCTTTTTTTATTTGATTTTTTTTCTCACACCAATTTTTCATCCCTTCTTCAAACAAATTTCCGCATTGCACCAACTTCTATAAAACGTCTAAATCAACACTGATTACCGTTTAATCAAAAAAGAATACCGTTAACATTTTTTTCATCAGAAAACGGCAATAGTTACTTAACTTTGCATAACAAAATCTTTACAAGTAAGTTTTTGTTTTCATAGTAGTTTTTTGGTTTATTAAGCCGGTCTCACTCATACATCTTTTTCATAGGGTTGTAAGTTGGTAGTAGTAGTTCAAAATGAGTGAGACCGGTTTTTCTTTTACTTTTCACTTCATATTTTTCCGAACTGCATTATTGGCAAGAAAACTGACAAAATTCATTCAGTGCTACCCCTTTAATGTGCAAACTCTTTACTATCTTAGTAGCCGAAAATAATTCGAAATTCAAAAATATTCCAAAATGAAAGTAACCGTAGTTGGAGCAGGTGCAGTTGGAGCGAGTTGTGCAGAATACATCGCTATCAAAAACTTTGCATCTGAAGTTGTCCTTGTTGACATTAAAGAAGGATTTGCAGAAGGAAAAGCAATGGATCTTATGCAGTGTGCTAATCTGAATGGATTTGACACAAAAATTGTTGGTAGTACAAATGATTACAGTAAAACAGCAGGAAGTGACGTAGCTGTAATTACATCAGGAATTCCACGTAAGCCGGGAATGACTCGTGAAGAGTTAATCGGAATTAACGCAGGAATTGTAAAAGAAGTTGCTGCAAACCTGATTAAGCATTCTCCGAACGTTATCCTTGTTGTGGTTAGTAACCCAATGGATACAATGGCATACCTTACTCATAAAGCTACCGGATTGCCGAAAAACCGTATTATCGGAATGGGAGGAGCTCTTGACAGCGCCCGTTTCAAATACAGATTGTCAGAAGCTTTGGGGTGTCCTGCTTCTGACGTGGACGGAATGGTAATTGCTGCCCACAGTGATACTGGAATGGTACCTTTGATCAGTAATGCAACACGTAATGGAATGCCGGTTTCGAATTTCCTTACTGAAGAGCGTATGCAAAAGGTGGTTGAAGATACTAAAGTAGGAGGAGCGACACTTACAGGTCTTTTGGGAACTTCTGCATGGTATGCCCCAGGAGCTGCTGTTTCTGAAATCGTTCGCGCTATTGCTCAGGACTCTAAGAAAATGATTCCTTGTTCGGTTATGTTGGAAGGCGAATACGGTCAAAATGACATCTGTCTGGGAGTACCTTGTATTCTTGGTAAAAATGGTATCGAAGAGATCGTATCTATTGAATTATCAGATGCTGAAAAGGCAAAAATTGAAGAAAGTGCTCAAGCGGTAAGAAATGTTAATGCATTACTTGCTGACGCTATTGCGTAATTATCACTCTTGAAAAGTATATACTAAAAAACCCCTCTCCAACGAGAGGGGTTTTCTTTTTTATCAATCTTTGTTTCGTCTATTCTCTACTATCGTTCTTCTGTTTCTTCCGACTCATATACGTACATAATTTTTTCACGACCTTCCATAATTAAAAAGATCTCACTTCCGTCCTGTTTCGTGTAGGCCAGATCAGAAATATCGACTACCAACTCTTCCGTAAGCAAAGCACGACATCTGTCTCCACCCGCATCATGTACAATCATAACCGGACGTTGCGGAGGCATTGATTTCATAATCATTTTCGACCCCATAACTGTAAAGGAGTGATCCGCACAGCCCCCTCCGTATTGTACCGTCAGATGCAATTTGTTCCCGTCAATATGCGCATCAAGAACACTAAAAGGATCACTCTTTACATCCTGCGACATATCAGCCAACTCAACTGTAACTTTAGAGTTTCGTCTTTCTGACTGCTGCTCATTATTGTTTTCCGTATTCTTCATTTCAACTACTTCACTGTTCTCTACTGCTTTTTTCTTGTTTCCACACGAAACACTCATTAGTCCAACGACCAACAGACTCACTATAACTCCTTTTCTCATACTACTCGTTTTACAACAGCTAAAGTACAACTTTTGTGCCTTTTTTCACCTTCTACTCTATTTCCCCGGTTTCATAGTACAAAAAAGCCGGGGGCTGAACCTCCGGCTTTTTGTATTTCTAAAAATTAAATCTAATAATGAATCTATTACATATTTCGTCGGTACTGTCCCCCGACTTCAAATAAAGCTCTTGTGATTTGTCCCAAAGAGCAATATTTTGAAGCTTCCATTAATTCCGTGAACATATTACGGTTAGTAACAGCAGCATCCTGTACACGCCCCAACATTTCTTCAACCTTATCCGAATTACGCCGGTGAAGATTTGCCAGCATGTTAATTTGATACTGTTTCTCTTCTTCCGTTGCGCGGATTACTTCTGCCGGAACAATCGTAGGAGAACCTTTTGAACTCAGGAAAGTATTTACACCGATGATCGGATATTCTCCTGTATGTTTCAATGTTTCGTAGTACAATGACTCTTCCTGTATTTTTGATCGCTGGTACATCGTTTCCATAGCCCCAAGTACCCCACCTCGTTCTGTAATACGATCAAACTCTGTAAGAACCGCTTCTTCCACCAATTCCGTAAGCTCTTCAATGATGAAAGCTCCCTGAATCGGATTTTCATTTTTCGCCAGTCCTAATTCGCGGTTAATGATCAACTGAATAGCCATCGCACGACGTACCGACTCTTCGGTAGGTGTTGTAATCGCTTCATCGTATGCATTTGTATGTAGCGAATTACAGTTATCATAAATTGCATACAGCGCCTGAAGTGTAGTACGGATATCATTAAAATCAATTTCCTGTGCATGCAACGAACGCCCGGACGTCTGAATATGATATTTCAACATTTGTGCGCGTGGGTTCGCTCCGTACTTCTTAGCAAGTGCTTTTGCCCAAATTCTTCGGGCCACCCGACCTATTACCGCATACTCAGGGTCAATTCCGTTTGAGAAGAAGAAGGAAAGATTTGGTCCGAAGGCATTGATATCCATACCCCGACTCAAATAATACTCTACATAGGTAAATCCATTCGCCAGTGTAAGCGCCAATTGTGTAATCGGATTCGCTCCTGCCTCAGCGATATGGTATCCTGAAATAGATACGGAATAGAAATTCCTTACTGCTTTGTCAATAAAGTATTCCTGTACATCTCCCATCAACCGTAATGCAAATTCGGTCGAGAAGATACACGTATTTTGTGCCTGATCTTCTTTCAGGATATCTGCCTGAACTGTTCCCCGTACTTGTTTTAGTGTTTCTGTCTTAATTCGGCTGTAAACATCCTCGGGAAGCACCTGATCTCCCGTAACTCCCAACAGCATCAGTCCTAATCCGTCATTACCTTCAGGTAACTTACCCTGATAACGGGGGCGTTCTACACCTTTTTCTTTATATATCGCACTGATTTTGGCTTCCACCTCTTCTTCCAGTCCGTTTTCTTTAATATACACCTCACACTCCTGATCAATGGCTGCGTTCATAAAGAACCCTAACAACATGGGAGCAGGACCGTTAATTGTCATCGAAACAGAAGTTTTCGGATCGGACAGGCGGAATCCTGAATACAATTTTTTAGCATCATCCAGACAGCAGATAGAAACTCCTGAATTACCGATCTTCCCGTAAATATCAGGACGAACAGCCGGATCATTTCCATAAAGCGTTACGGAGTCAAATGCCGTAGAAAGCCGTTTAGCCGGCATACCAAGACTCACATAGTGAAAACGTCGGTTGGTACGTTCCGGACCACCCTCTCCCGCAAACATACGTGTCGGATCTTCTCCTTCCCGTTTGAACGGGAACAATCCTGCTGTGTACGGATATTCTCCCGGAACATTTTCCTGCAGTATCCACATCAACAAATCCCCCCATGCCTCATACTTAGGTAACGCCACTTTAGGGATCTGTGAATGCGACAGGGATTCCGTATGTGTTTTTATTGATAATTCTTTATCCCGAACCTTAAATGTATAAAGCGGTTCTCTGTATTTTCTCTTTTTCTCACCCCAGGACAAAAGCGCTTCCCAGTTATGTGGATCCAGATCCATTTTTACCCGGTCAAACTCTTTCAACAAAAGACTTACCAACTCCTTATTTTCGTCAGAAGGATTCAATTTTTCTTCTTCAATTCCGGATTTGGTCAACTCAGGAGCTGTTCCTGAGACGGATTCTATTGTTTTATAGATCCCGAACAAGCGCTGTGCGACTTTAGCCTGTTCTTCTGCCCATGCATCATACGCGCGGTTATTTTCTGATATTTCCGATAAATAACGGGTTCGTGACGGAGGAATGACAAATATCTTTTCCGACATTTCACGCGTAATTGCGAATGATGAATCTAATTCTGCTGAAGTTTTTTCAGCCACTTTATCCATAATTACTTTATAAAGCGCGTTCATTCCCGGGTCGTTAAACTGCGAGGCGATCGTGCCATATACCGGAATATCTTCATCTTTTGCATCCCACATCAGGTGGTTACGCACAAATTGCTTTTTCACATCTCTCAATGCGTCTAATGCTCCTCTTTTATCAAACTTGTTGATAGCAACAACATCTGCAAAATCCAGCATATCGATTTTTTCCAGCTGTGTTGCCGCACCAAATTCAGGAGTCATCACATATAAAGCAACATCTGAATGATCCATGATCTCCGTATCAGACTGTCCGATCCCGGAAGTTTCCAGAATAATCAAATCATATTTTGCAGCTTTCAGAATCTCAACGGCCTCTGCTACGTGTTTTGACAAAGCCAGATTGCTTTGACGGGTCGCTAAAGAGCGCATATATACTCGCTCATTACTGATGGCATTCATACGAATACGATCCCCTAGTAAAGCACCTCCTGTTTTTCGTTTCGAAGGGTCTACCGAGATAATTGCGATTTGCTTATCTGTAAAGTCGATCAGGAATCGTCTCACCAGCTCATCTACCAAAGATGATTTTCCGGCTCCTCCTGTACCTGTTATCCCTAATACCGGAGTTACTGAATCTTTAGACATGGCATGTACTTTATCCAATAACTCTTTAGAGGCTTCCGGGAAATTTTCAGCAGCAGAGATCAGACGTGCAATTGTATTCACATCTTTATCTGCCAGTTTCTGCAAATCCAGTTCCGGGTCATTTCCAACCGGGTAATCACTTTTTTCTACCAGATCATTAATCATTCCCTGAAGTCCAAGTGATCTTCCATCATCCGGATGATAAATCCGGGTAATTCCATACCCTTGTAATTCGCTGATTTCTTCGGGAAGAATCGTTCCTCCTCCACCTCCGAATAACTTTATATGACCTGCTCCTTTTTCCTGTAGCAAATCATACATATACTTAAAATATTCCGTATGTCCTCCCTGGTAAGATGTCATAGCTATTGCCTGTACATCTTCCTGAATGGCGCAATTGACTACCTCTTCAACACTCCTGTCATGCCCAAGGTGAATCACTTCACAACCGGTAGACTGGATAATTCGTCGCATGATATTAATTGCTGCATCATGCCCGTCAAAGAGAGAAGCTGCTGTCACCACTCTGACCTTATTTTTCGGCTTATAGGGTTCCTGATTTGTCATATTCTTTTGATCTGTCTCATTACGATAAGAGGCAAATTTAATGAAAAAAGCAGGAATGTCAGGTACAGATTATGATATGAATTTACCCGGTATGCAATTCAAAAAGACCTCGTATCATATCCTGTTTATCTCTGAAGGCTATTCAGGGCCGAATCTATTGTTCCAAACTGAAACATAAATCCACTTTTCAACAAGCGCTCCGGCACCACCCATCTGCTTTTCAGAATCAATTCCGGTTCTGTACGAATCAGGAATGCTCCACATTTCAATAACCTCTCCGGTAACGGCAAACCTATTGGAACAGCATACTGTTTTCTCAACGTCTTCATAAACTGCTCATTATTCACAGGTGCGGGTGCGCTACAATTAATAACCGTATCACTTATTTTTCCTTCTTTCACCCAAAGAATTGTTCTGTACACATCCTCAATATGAATCCAGCTCACCATTTGTTTCCCATTCCCTTGCTTCCCTCCAAGCCCCATTTTAACAAGCCGTCTGAGCGGTGTCAAAGCACCTCCTCCATCGCCAATAACAATGGCTGTACGCAAAACAACCTGTTTTACTTGTGAGTGTCTTTCCGAGAAAAAAATACGCTCCCAAGTTTTAGCTACTTTCTCCGAAAAACCATCACCCAAAACTCCTTTTTCTTCTGTCATTGGTTTTATTCTCGAATCCTCGTAGATGGTTGCTGTGCTAAAATTGATCCAAACAGGTGGTGGTGAAGAACACGCTTTTATCATTTCATGTAACAGAATAGTGGTTTCTGTTCTGGATGTTAGAATTTTCCATTTGTTGGTATCAGAATACCTGCAATCAACTGATTTACCCGACAGATTAATCAACATTTCACTATTTTCCAGCGCATTGACAATCCCCTCCTTATCACTCCATTTTACCCCCTGCTTTCCTCTTGAAATACAAACAACATCATAGCCGTCGGCTTCAAATCTTTTTTTAAGGTAAGTTCCTATAAACCCGGTTCCACCTGCCAGAATAATTCTTCTTTTCATAACGACTCCAATTTTAATATGTTAATATCCTTCCTAGTCAGGTTCAGGTACACAAATGCCAATACGATTCCCATGATGAACATAAAATATAGATACATGATCAGGAAGATATACCCTACTTCATGAACGAATAAAACCGACACACACATGACTCCGATAATCAATGTCCAAAGAATCGACTTTGCATACAACCTGATTAACCGTTGATTTTTTATCCTTCGTTTGAGATGTACAAAAAAACTCAGTAATTGCCATCCTCCCAAGCCAAAATAGAAGATTAAGAATGAAACATACTCGTACCCATCAATTACTAAAAAAATAAGAGCCGTTACAATAATCAGTATTTGCATAAAATAATCTATGCGTATTATCTTTTTCATATTTATATTTTTAAAGTTTCAGAATTAATTGAAAGTTTTGGTTAAAAAATTTTTATTTCATTATTTTCATTACGAGTCCATAAAACCAGTTCTTATCTGTTTTGCTGAATTTATCCAGAAACCCATCTACTGATTCAGAAAACTCAGCGATATCTTTGGTTACTTTTTTAAACTCCAATGCTTCTACCGAGTCTTTTATCTCTACTTGATTCAATTCAGCTAACAAAGACAGTACAGGTTCTATTTCTCTTTTTCTTCTTTCTCTGGCAATGTTTCTGGCTACTTTATCAATATTCTTCTCCGCTCTGAAAAACTCCATACGTTCCCCTATACGCAGATCTTTATAAATTAATCCCCAATCAATCAGAGCTCGGAGATTCATATTCGCATTACCTCGCGAAATCTTTAGCTGTTCCATCACCTCATCTGTAGAGAGTGAATTAGCAGAAACTAACAGTAACGCATGAATCTGCGCCATGGTTTTATTAATTCCCCAACTAGAGCCTAATTGTGCCCAGGTATGAATGAATTTATCTTTAGCCTCCTGTAATTCCATGAAACAAATTTATGCATCTTTTTTAATTTTCAAAAATTTCTGAAAGAAAAATTAGAGAATTTAACAATCCACTATTCAAAAGTTTACATTCGTCTCAAAAAATGAGCGCCTTAAGATCCTAACTTTGTAACATGGTGAAAACCGAATCCATAGAAGCCTTGATACGACTGCTCGACGATCCTGATGAACATATCGTATCTCACGTTCGTTCCAAGCTTTTGGATATCGGTCCTGCTGCACTTGAATTTCTTCGTACCTCAGTAGATATTCTGGATTTCGAGCCTGTTGCTTTTACTGAAGTTGAACGATTAATGCAGGAACTTCAATTTGCAGAAGTAAAAGCAGAGTTAACGGACTGGATCAAAAAACCGGAGAAAGATTTATTGCAGGGAGCCTATCTCATAGCAAAGTATCAATTTCCTGATTTGGAGTACCGCCAGCTTAATGAGCAGATTACTTCTATAGAAAAAAAGGTCTGGTTAGAACTGAATGGAAAGCTTACCAGTTTTGAAATTGTTAAAACAATTAATGCTGTTTTGTTTGACTTCTATGGATTTAAAGGAGCAGAGACACATGACTTTTCTCCTTATCATTCGCTTCTGAATACAGTTCTCGAAGAGCGGGAAGGCACTCCTCTAAGCCTCTCAATACTATACAGTATCATAGCCCAACGATTGGAAATCCCAATATACGGAGTAGGATTCCCTAATCACTTTATTCTTGCCTACATGGATGAATATCGCATTCATCGTTTATTACAGTCCGACGGATCAGGAGGTGTTCTTTTTTATATTGATCCTTTTGCAAAAGGTGAGTTACTTTCCCGTGGAAATCTGGAAGACACACTTCAACATTATCAGATGCTCCCGCAGCGTCATTTTTTTGAACCCTCTTCACACTCTTCGATCTTAATCCGAATGATCAACAATCTCATTGTATCCTATAACCGACTTAACAGAATAGATAAAGTAAGCGAGTTAGATACTTTAAAAAAGTGCTTTATTTCGTAGTTTTGCACGAAACTTTTACGAATATAACATGTACTTAAAACCATTCTTTCTTGCTCTAAGTTTTTTACTTACTTCCCCAGCCTATACACAAATAGATTCCTTATGGAAACAAGCTCCTTCTCTTTCGCTTACAGGCTTCGCAGATGTATATTACGTCTATGATTTTAACACACCTAAGTATTCGCGACAATATTTCTTTTTTAACCACAACCGACACAATGAATTTAATCTGAATAATGCAGTTCTTCTGTTTAAACTGGATCATCCGAAATACAGAACTAACATAGGGTTTCACGCAGGCACCTACGTACAAGATAATTATTGGCATGAAAACTCCATGCTTCGCTCTATTTATGAAGCCAATATTGGAATCTCTATTTCCAAACGCAATAAAGTATGGATTGATGCCGGAATTTTCAGTTCACACATGGGATTTGAAAGTGCATTATCTATTGACAACCCAACTCTTACCCGCTCTTTTGTTGCCGAGAGTTCTCCTTATTATTTGTCGGGAGCCAAAATAACTTATACACCTTCGGAGAAATGGGAGTTCGCTGGAATCATCAGTAATGGATGGCAACGCATTCGCCGGGTTCCGGGCAGCAGTATTCCTTCTGGAGGTACACAAATTATTTTTAAACCTTCAGAACGTTTCCTCATAAATTGGAGTACATTCGCCACATCTGAGTACCCGGACTCATCTCGTAGAATGCGTTATTTCAGTAATCTTTACACGGATATTACTCCCGGAGATCGTTTCAGACTAATTTTAGGGTTTGATATCGGAATAGAAGAACCTTATGAAAATCCTGTTTACCCTAAAAGTAAATTATTTTCCACCTGGATAGCTCCTGTTGCAATAGCCCGATTCAATTTTTCAAAAAAATGGGGAATGGCTATTCGGGCAGAGTACTTTAAAGACAAAGACGGAGTAATTATCTATGCTCCTTATCCAAAGGGATTCAACACATTAAGCTCTTCGATCAATTTGGATTACTCACCTATCCCTCAAATCAGTTGCAGAGTTGAAGGAAGAGTTCTGGTAGACGAAAGCAGGGTTTATAGTCGCGGAGATACCTATACGAAAACAAACTTTTTTGTTGGAGTTTCTATTGCAGCCAAATTTGAAAAGATCTGGAAGTAGAAATGAGGTTGTCCCGATTTGGAAAACAACCTCATCCACATAACTCAAGATGTTCTTTTAATGATTCAATTGTTGTATCGACAATCAATTCGATAAAAACAGACTTGTCATCCGTCGTCTGGCACTTTTCAAGTGCGGAATAATAACGCAAACGAGAGGTATTATCCCCTTTCAGATTTGCAATCGTATATCCGAAAGACAAGAGTATCAGATTCATTACCAATCGGGATGTCCGTCCGTTTCCATCTATAAACGGATGCACTGTAACTACTCTTTCATGCATTTCTGCTGCGAGAATCACCGGATGCATGATATCTTTGTTTTTCTCAAAAAACACAAATACATCCTCCATCAGTTTGGGGACAAGATAGGGCTGAGCCGGAACAAAAGAAGCTCCACCTATTCGAACCGGTACATTTCTGTATTTCCCTGCATTCTCCCGGTCAATCCCTTTCAATACCAGATAATGTAATTCTTTCAGCACACGTTCATTTAAGTCAATTTTTTGACCGACCAGATCATACAGGTAATCAATCGCTTCGGAATGGTTAACAGCCTCAAGATGTTCCCGAACGGATTTACCTCCTATCGTGATTCCCTGATTGACCACCAGATGAGTCTCTTGCATAGTTAATGTATTTCCTTCTATCCGGTTACTTTCGTAGGTGTAATTTACGCGAAAATATTCTTCCATTTTACGGATCTGCCCCATATCCAATGGGCGATTAGCTTTCCATTTCATTAACAACTCATCGCATTCTGAAAGTTTATCTTTCATCCTTTCCGAAAGTCCCTCAACCTGTTCCTGCTTTTGTGCAATTCGATATTTTACAGCATCTTCTGCAAGGATCAATGCTTCTAACCCCACGTTTTCATATTGAACCTCTTTGACAATTTTATCACTCAACCAATGAGCTAGTGTTGTATCTAGTGGAATACTTAAGGCGATAGAAAGAGCTACAACATTTTTTCGGGTTGCTGTTCGTTCACCTCTTTCTATTTTGCTTAGAATAGCCGTATCTATCCCGGTACGCATTGAAAGTTCACTTAGTGTCCAATTGAATTGTTCACGATGTCCACGTATGATTTCTCCGAATGTTTTCATTTGACAAAAAATGTTTTGACAAATATAGTCAATTTTTTAGTTTATTTATTCGATTTGTCTATTTTAGCATTTTTCTCCTTCTAATGATACCAAAACATAAGTTTTTAGTACTATTCTTTATCCTGATATTGGTTCGATTGGAAGTGTTGTATACCTCAATTTGTCACAATATTTATTCGAAAAAGCCTATCAAAAAGAACAAGAGGAGATTTTAAGGACGCTATTGAATACCTTTTTAAAATTATTCGTAAGAATCAAAATAATTTATCTGCCCTTATAAGAGGAGCAACAAACAAATCAGAAGCGGGAACATTTTCAAGAAGTATATCCCAATAGAAGTTCTTTTTTCTTTTGTACTCCAACTACCTGCGGGTTCTCTGATAATCCAACAGAAGCGTCCGGTAGAACTGCAAAAAACAAGTGTTTCTTCTTATTAAAATCCATTGCTTTTAATTCACTGAAAAGCACTCGTCCTGTTTTATACGCATACTCATCAGATACGAAACGTGTGTACTCCAGCTCAAAATTCAACTCATTCAGTCCGATTTCTCCTTCCGATGACCCCAGATAGATATCAAGAGAGAAATCATTGGTGAAAAATGTGTCAATCACGCTTTGTTCCTTCTTATACTCATACTGGTAATCAAACAATAAGGCAGCAATATCTGACAACACAGCACTTGCCGTAGGATAACTTCCAGCACCTTTACCAATAAAAAGCTGTTTATCAGAAAATAGGGCTTCCACAACAATTGCGTTAAACTCATTTTCCACGGTGTAAGCAAAGTGTGTTTCCGGAACAAAGTACGGAGCTACCATTCCTAGTATATGTTTCCCTATTTTTTGCGCATGTGAGAACAGCTTCACCTGATACCCCTTTTCAGTAGCATAATTTAGGTCCTGGGGTTTAATATTCCTGATTCCCATATTAGCTATATCATCCGGTTGAACTGTAATTCCAAAAGCATGTTTTATAAGCAAAACTAACTTGAACTTAGAATCATACCCATCGATATCCATGGTCGGATCGCTCTCTGCAAACCCTAATTCCTGAGCTTTGCTCAATGCCTCCGCGAAAGTCAACCCACGATTGGTTTGTGAAAGAATATAATTGGTTGTCCCATTACAAATCCCTGTAACAGACGATAAACTATCATTATTATAATATTCCTCCAGGTTTCTGATCACTGGTATACTACCACAAACAGAAGCCTCATACAAAAATGAAACCTCATTTTTTCTGGCAAGTTTAATCAGTTCATCCAAATGTTCGGCTACCATCTTTTTATTGGCCGTAACAACATGCTTCCCCCTTTTTAGTGCTTCAGAAACAATCTCATAAGCGGCATTTGCATCATCTATTAATTCAACCACTACATTGATTTCATCATCATCAAGAATAGCATACCTGTCTGTTGTCAAAATATATTCAGACAAGGTTCTCTTCTTATTTTGATCCCGGATACATATCGTTTTAATCTCCGCATCAATTAATGAACTCCGGTTTAACACTTCATAAAGTCCGCCTCCGACACAACCGAGACCAAACAATCCTATGGTTAATTTCTCTTTATTCTTCATTGTATCTTTTACTATTTTACTACACTACTCCTTGCCGTCTTTGTTGACGAAAAATGGTCTTTCTGTATCTGGAAAAGTCATTGTACAGAAAATCTTTAATCAATTCATCCACCCGAACGGTCTCCGTTAAAAATCCATCATGACCATAATGGGATGGAATAACTTCAAAACAACTGTCTGTAATATGTTCTGCTAAAAACAATTGTTCCTCAATAGGAAAAAGGATATCCGTATCCACACCAAGCACCAATGTTCTCGCTGTAATTCGTCTCAAAGCACTTTCTATATTGGTATACTTTCTTCCAACATTATGGGCATCCATTGCTTTTGACAAAGACCAGTATGCATACGCATCAAATCTCTTTACAAACTTATCTCCCTGGTATTGTTGATAGGAAGAAGCCCTGAAGTGATCCCTTTTATGCTTAAAATCTTCTCTTTGGGTTCTTGTATAACCCGCATAACTTCTATAACTTAACATAGCAATGGAACGAGCAGCTTTCAACCCAAATGCTCCTCCTCCGGGAATATTAGCCCGAAATGATTCATCTGCCCAAAGAGCCATTCGTTGTGATTCATTGAAGGCAATACCCCAGGGTGAATGTTGTGCATTAGCTGCAACCAAAATCAGATTTGAAAAACGATCCGGTTCATCAACTGCCCACTGCACAGCCTGTTGCCCTCCCAAAGATGCTCCAATAAGCACTTTTATGTGATTAATCCCCAACTCATCAGCTACTAATTGATGTATCCCTACCATATCGTCAATGGTTACAAGTGGAAAATGCACTCCTTTCTGGTTTTCGCAGATTTTTTCATGAGAAGGGCCTGTTGTTCCATAGCAAGATCCCAACACATTTGCACAAACAATAAAATACTTTGATGGATCAAGGGATTTGTGCTCTCCGAAAATTCCGGCCCACCAATCATGAACTTCTGAATTTCCCGTCAGCGCATGACAAACCCAGATTACATTATTCTTCTGTCTGTTCAATTTACCATATGTCGAATAAGCTACTTCTACCTGCCGTAGACGCTCCCCATTCTGAAGGTCTATTGCATTTTTTACTTTCAGAATCTTCATGTTTCTCTTTTTAGAAAGGTTAGCTCCGGAACACCGGAACTACCCCATCATTCAGCAATTACTATGCTCCCTGCAACTTTTTTATTGTTACAAAAGCTTCATTAATATCAGTTTTCAAATCTTCAACATGCTCAATTCCAACAGACAAACGCAACCACCCGGGAGCTACTCCCGACGCAAGCTGTTCTTCTGAAGACAACTGTTCATGTGTCGTCGATGCCGGATGAATAATCAAGGTTTTCGAATCTCCAACATTTGCCAGATGAGAAATCAGGTTTAGGTTATTTACAAAACGATCCGCCTGTTCTTTTCCTCCTCTTACTTTGAATGATAAAACCCCTCCTGCACCATTTTTCAGGTATTTCTTTGCATTTTCATAATACACGGAAGAAGGTAACCCCGGGTAATTTACAGCTTCCACTTCCGGGTGTTCGCTCAACCATACAGCCAGTTTTTGAGCATTCTCAACTGTTCGCTCTACGCGTAGAGAAAGGGTTTCAAGTCCCTGAAGCAATAAAAAAGAATTGAACGGAGATATGGCCGGTCCAAAATCCCTCAGCCCTTCAACCCTTGCCCGAATTGCAAAAGCTATATTCCCAAAAGGACTGTCGGCTCCAAACACATCCCAGAAGACTAATCCATGATATCCTTCTGAGGGTTCTGTAAACTGGGGAAATTTACCATTACCCCAATTGTACTTTCCTGCATCGATAATTACCCCTCCGATACTGGTTCCATGACCTCCGATCCACTTTGTTGCTGAAGCAACGACAATATCCGCTCCATGCTCGATCGGTTTAAAAATAAATCCGGCTGCACCAAAAGTGTTGTCCACAATAAGTGGAATATCATACGATTTTGCAATCCGACTGATCTTTTCAAAATCAGCAATACTAAATTCCGGATTACCTATCGCCTCCAAATAAATGGCTTTTGTTTGTTTATCAATTCGTTCTTCTATCGATACCGGATCAACTCCTTTAGCGAACCGAACTTCTATCCCCAAACGTTTGAAAGCGACCTTAAACTGATTATAAGTTCCTCCATACAAGTGTGATGAAGTCACGAAGTTGTCACCTGCCTCCAGAATCGTATTCAGGGCAATAAACTGGGCTGCCTGTCCGGAAGCTACTGCTACCGCAGCAACACCACCTTCAAGAGCAGCAATTCTCTTCTCAAAAACATCAGTAGTAGGATTCATGATCCGTGTGTATATATTCCCGAATTCTTTTAATCCAAACAAATTGGCTGCATGTTCAGAATCCTGGAAAACATAAGATGAAGTTTGATAAATCGGTACAGCTCGTGAACCTGTTACCGGATCAGCCTCCTGTCCTGCGTGAAGCTGAAGTGTTTCAAAACGATAATTTTTCGTTGACATTTTTCTAAAATTTTAATGGATTGAATAAAACAGTTAACAGATAGTAAATACACGCGAGTGTCGGGCCCTGACATGAACTCGGTTTATTTACTGAAATATGGAGCTAAAGAAATTAGCTACACATACAACAACAGCAACAACAAGAGTTATGTTGCTGAAACAATAAGGTGCTGTTTTGATTGTTCCCTTTTCGGGAAGAAAGTGTTAACCGGATGGATGCTTTTGAGTGTTTCATTTCTCTTTCAATTTATATTCTCCGAAAAATCGGAATCTGGAATTGGCACCGGTTTTCCAATATCAGCATACTGATACTTAAAGTTGGTTGCCAGTGGGTCTACAAGCCAGTCTCTCGCCACTTCTTTATAAATCATTATTCAAATGAACTTTGACGCT
>NZ_CFIGVI010000043.1:23570-25778 GCF_984588085.1 Wandonia sp. | reverse complement strand
GCCACTTTTAAGAACCCCTGGTCAGTTTTGATCAGGGGTTTTTTTGTTATATATTTTGACCAGTGCTTTGACTTGGTTATGAATAGCTTTTTTGTATCTTCGCACTCAAACTACTGATACAATGAATATAAAAGTTCTACTTTTTTTGACTTTATTTCTCACTTTAGACTTATATGCACAGAATGTGATTTCTACTCAAGGTGATAGTTATATAACTCCTTCATTATCTGTTGATTTTACAATAGGAGAACCAGTGATAAATACCATTAGTGATGGAATAACTACATTAACACAGGGGTTTCAACAGACCAATTGGAGTTTTTTAGGACTGGAAGACTGGGCTAGTGAAACAACTATTTTTGTGTTTCCTAATCCCATGACGGAAATATTAGTTGTTAAATCTGAAGAGTATGAAGGAATGTATTTCCAACTTATTGATGAATCGGGTAGATTGATCGTTACTAATAATTTAATTAGTAATGAGACTGTTATTCCTGTTGCTAATCTTTCATCCGGTACTTATCATTTGAAAGTCATAAATAAGGATCAGAAAGAAATAAAGAATTTTCACCTGATAAAAAGTTTATAAACCTAATACAAATAAATAATGAAGCGAATTATACTGTCAATAACAATGGTTTTATCCACTTTTATTGCATTAGCACAAGCTCCGGATGGAGTAAAATACCAAGCAGTAGTAAGGGATGGATCAAATTTGATTGTAGCGAATCAACCAGTTGGTGTGCAGCTCCGAATTTTACAGGGTACAGTAGGAGGTACTGCTGTTTATACCGAAGCTTTTACGCCAACAACCAATGCTTATGGATTGGTAAACCTTGAGATTGGTTCAGGAACTTCAACGGATGATTTTTCTGCAATTGATTGGGAAAATGGTCCTTATTTTATTGAAACCGCAATAGATGTGAGTGGAGGGATTGCATATACGGTAATGGGAACTTCTCAATTGTTAAGTGTGCCTTATGCATTATATGCAAGAAGATCAGAATCTGCTTTGACAGCTGTTATTGATAATGTGGATGACGCAGATGCTGATCCGTTGAATGAATTGCAGAGTCTTTCTACTAATGCAGATACGCTTTTTATTTCTGGTGGGAATTATGTTTTGATGGAAGCGGACTCTGACTGGACGATTAGTGATGATAATCAATATTCAGCAGTTTCAGGAAATGTGGGAATAGGTACAAATGCACCGATTAATAAATTAGATGTTAATGGGAAAATTTCCATAACAGAATCGGGAATAGCGAATTCTATGGTTATTTTGAACGGACCTGTATGGGAACATGGATCCGGACCACAAACATTTGGAGATGGTGGTTCATATTTCATGATTGGCTCTTCCGAGTCATCTCATGAGAGTGCGGGGATATACGGAGATGGTGATGCTGTTACAATTTGGGCTCCGGGAGATGGAGTATTTGGAAAACCGGCTGCTCTTTTGTATATAAATGATGAAGATTTTTTTGATGGATCTGATACTGATCCATATAATAATTCAGCAATAAAAGCCTACCTGAATAATGATGGTAACTGGGTAGCAGCTTCGGATCGTAATAGAAAAGAGAATATTGTTGAACTGGAGAACGTTCTACAGCGATTGATGCAAATCAATGGATATAGTTATAATTTCAAGTTGTCGACGGTTGAGATTGAAAAAGGAGATGAGATTGTTACTACGTATGGAGTTATTGCCCAGGAAGTAATTAAGTCATTTCCTGAAATCGTTGATGTAGCTGCCGATGGATCTCATTATGTTTGTTATACGGAATTGATTCCGATTTTAATAGAGTCTGTACAAGAACAACAGGAAATGATACAGTCATTACAAAATGAAAATGAGTTATTAAAGGAACGCATGAATAATATTGAGGAGCGTTTGAATGCCGCTGACTTATAGAAGAGAATAATTGAAACAGATAGTTTTTAAACCCTTATCGGATTTATTTCTGATGAGGGTTTTTAATTATATCAAGATAAGTCTCTATGTTTCACGATTTAATTTCTTACGAATTCGGTAGCGATTCATTTCAATAGCTTTCACTGATACTTCTTATCCAGAATAGTGCTGATAAAAGCAAATTTTCAGAAGGTTATCCGAATCCTGTTTCAGACTATCATTTTATTCGTTTAATGCTGGATGTTACTCATTTGAAGGTTACATTATATGATGGAGCAGGAGCTAAGGTT
>NZ_CFIGVI010000043.1:0-23470 GCF_984588085.1 Wandonia sp. | reverse complement strand
GCTGGATGTTACTCATTTGAAGGTTACATTATATGATGGAGCAGGAGCTAAGGTTTGGGATACGAAATTTTACAATAAAGAAGCCGGACAGGTATTATGAATTGATATGAGTGAACTGGAAAGCGGGACCTATCACCTATCGTTAGAAGGGGAAAACTTGATTGAAAAAAGAAAAGTAATCGTTGTGAAAAATTAAATAGGTAATGAGTTGGAGGCGGGATATATCATTTCAATATGAGGAATCCCGTCTTCATCATAAGCCTTCCCAGTAAATGTAAATCCAACCTTTTCGTAAAAAGATTGAAGGTGCGCCTGAGCTGAAATTCGAATCTGTTTTTCAGGTGCATATTTCCGGATAAATTGTATGGCTTTTTCCATCAGATCATACCCGGATTTTCGATTTCGAAATTCAGGCAAGATGAGCACGCGTCCTATTGACCAGTCTTTCTCGTAGGAAATTCCCTCCGGAAGAATTCTTGCGACGGCAACAATTTTTCCGTTATCATCTTGTCCAAAAAGATGATACGCATCACGGTCTTTGTCATCCAGTTCCTGATAAGGACAATTCTGTTCAACAACAAACACCGCGATGCGTAGTTGTATAATATCATGGAATTCCTCTTTGGAGAGTTCTTCATATGATTTTATTTGCCAGTTCATTATTCCCTAGTAGACGATAAATCAGGTTTGAATAATACCTACATTATAAGCTCTTTCAGCTTTTTTGTGATCCGCCATCTCTATTCCCAAAGAAAGAATCTCTCTCGTTTGTACCGGGTCAATAATTGCGTCCGTCCATAGGCGGGCAGCAGCATAGTAGGGAGAAATTTGTTCATCATAACGAGACTTAATTGTATCGTACAATTCTTTCTCTCGTTCCGGTGTAATTTCTTCGCCACGTGCTTTCATCGTAGAAACTTCAATCTGCAGAAGGGTTTTGGCAGCCGAAGCACCTGACATAACCGCTAATTCAGATGTAGGCCAGGCAACAATCAGACGCGGGTCGTAAGCTTTTCCACACATGGCGTAGTTTCCGGCTCCGTATGAATTACCGACGATAACAGTAAATTTAGGAACTACAGAGTTCGCCATAGCATTTACCATCTTGGCCCCGTCTTTAATAATTCCACCGTGTTCACTTTTTGAACCTACCATAAATCCGGAAACATCCTGGAAGAAAATTAATGGAATGTTTTTTTGGTTACAGTTCATAATAAAACGCGCTGCTTTATCTGCTGAATCGGAGTAGATTACTCCTCCAAATTGCATTTCTCCTTTTTTCGTTTTTGTAATCTCTCTGTTGTTGGCTACAATTCCGACACTCCATCCGTCGATTCGGGCGTATGCACAGATCAGTGTTTTACCGTAATCGGCTTTGTATTCTGTTAATTTGGAATCGTCAACCATTGTCTTCAGGATATCCCTCATATTATAAGGCTTGGCTCTGTCTTTGGGAAGAATGCCATAGATTTCCTTACTATCTTTTTTAGGAAGTACAGCTTCCTTTCTGTCAAAACCGGCTTTCTCGAATGACCCGATTTTATCCATAATATCACGAATCGTCATCAGGCATTCTTCATCGTTTTCTGATTTATAATCACATACTCCTGATATTTCCGTATGTGTTGTTGCTCCACCGAGTGTTTCGTTGTCAATGGTTTCACCGATTGCAGCTTTTACCAGATAAGAGCCTGCCAGAAAAATAGAACCTGTTTTATTAACGATAAGACTTTCATCGGACATAATCGGAAGGTAAGCCCCCCCCGCAACACATGATCCCATGATAGCAGCGATTTGAACGATTCCACGAGACGACATAATAGCATTATTCCGGAAAATACGTCCGAAGTGTTCTTTATCCGGGAAGATTTCATCTTGCATGGGAAGATAAACACCTGCAGAATCAACCAGATAAATAATCGGAAGATTGTTTTCCATTGCAATTTCCTGTGCTCTCAGATTCTTCTTTCCAGTAATAGGAAACCATGCTCCGGCTTTCACAGTGGCATCATTGGCAACAACGATACATTGTTTTCCTGATACATATCCAATTACTATAACAACTCCTCCTGAAGGACAACCTCCGTGCTCTTCGTACATACCATATCCGGCAAGAGCTCCGACTTCAAAGCGGGGAGTATCTTTATCCAGTAACCTGTCAATACGCTCACGCGCAGTCATCTTACCTTTCTCGTGCAATTTATCTATACGTTTTTTACCGCCTCCGAGTGAAATCTGATCAAGTTCTCTTTGAAGAGCGGAAATTTTCAGCCGCATGTAATCTTCGTTGATATTGAATTCTAACTCGTCCTTACTGATTCCCATTCTTTCGATTTTTATTTAATAGCGTTTCAAATATACAGATACTTTCCCAAAAAGTTCGGTGACGAATTGGGGGATTCTGATTAATTTTGCAGACAAAAATTCCGGATTATGGAAAAGAAATATGCAACACTTCGAAAAATCGGTTATGCTGAGGCCGCTTCTTATCTTCTTCTATTAGTAATAGCAATGCCTTTAAAGTATATGGCAGAGATGGATTGGGCTGTAAAATATACCGGGTGGGCGCACGGAGTATTGTTTATGGCTTATATAGGATTTTTGCTTGTAGAAGGAATGTCAAATAAGTGGTCATTTAAGATCTATGTATATGGATTTCTAGCTTCCATATTGCCATTCGGACCTATTGTCTTTGATAAAAAGATTCTGGATAAAATATAGAAAGAAAGTGATCACTTTCTTTCTATAACGACTTGTTTTGCATCGTGTAAACGAAGTGAAAGGGAATAGTCGTCTAAACTTATAGCGATGGGATCTCCGAAAGGAGATATAGCGATAACTCGTAATTCAGCACCGGGAATTAATCCCAATTCCATTAATCTAAGCGTACTTGTCCCTTCTGTAATTTCTGTAATTACAGCTTTGTCTCCTTTGCGTAAATCCGAAAGAACTGTATTCATCATTTCTGCTTATTTAGAAAAATGGTTGTTTAGAATTTATAACTAACACCTAAACTTGGTAGAACAGGTAGCTGATAGATTTTCTCATTGGTAGCTCTGTTCACGTAAAAAATGTTTTTACGGTTATAGACGTTTGTCACACCAATTACGATCTCCATGTTTGTTTTATTCTTGAATTCGATTTGCTTTTTTGCCGTGATATCTAATCTGTGATAATCTGGTAAACGCTCTGAATTCAAATCACCCAAGAGAGTTTCGAAAGTAGTTGGATTGGTAGATGTATAATCTGTTGAAACTCCTCCTGACATAGGTTCTCCCTGATAAAATCCTTTCGTTGGTGTAAACGGAAGACCTGAACCATAGTTCCAACGAAGAGAAATTTCAATGTCTTTTTTCTTTCCAAACAAATAGGTAACAACAATATTAGCATTGTGACGACGGTCAAAAACGGGAGCATATTCAGTAAAACCATCCCATCTGTCGACTTTACCTAATGAATATACTGTCCAGACAAATAAACGAGACGAACTATATTTCAGTAAGGCATCTATTCCCCAGGCACGTCCTGACTCCAAAATGAAATCCTTTTTGTAGACATCATCAATCTGGTTGAATTCAGCGACATCCTGATACAGTTTATTCATGTTTATGTTTGACAGCTGTGTGAAATCTTTGTAGTACCCTTCAATATTTAATGTAAGACGTTTTGTAAGATCTACTTCAAATCCTGCTACAGCATGCCAGGCATATTGTAGTCCATTACGAATATCTGTTATTGTTTTTCCATTTTCAGTTACAAATGAACTCTGAACATTTGTAGGGGCAGAAAGGAAACCATTGAATAAGTTAACTACGTCACGATCAGAGCTGGCACTGGTAAAGTTTTGCGAATATCTTCCTCCTGAAGCTTTCAGACGTATTCTTTCCGATGCATTGTATTTTATACCAAGTCGTGGCTCTGGAGATACAGTTCCCAACGTTGCATAGTACTGAGCACGGAAACTAGGTTCTACAACCCAACGGTTTTTAACCAGACGATAGTTTAAGTAGGCACTTACTTCTACGGTAAAGTTTTCATCTGATATTTCACGTCCGAATTCATTGAATGTTAAGAAGTTTGTGTTGAATCCACCGACATTAATTCCATATGCTAATTCACTGGAGTTTTTCAGGAAATAAGTAAAGTCAAATCCAAGATCGAATCCGAAAATAGAGCTGGATCTTGGTTGAAGCAGATTCTCTTCCAGGTTTAACTCGTATTTGGATGCGTTCAAGTGACCTTCTATAAATACAGGGGAGTTCCCGGGTACAAGTGAGAAGTTCATTCCCCCACCGGCAGATTTCCAACTCAAATCAGCAATGTTCGTATAATTTACACGGTCATTAAAGCTGAAACCAAACAGACTCACTTTAGCTCCTGTTCCGGCATTGAACGTCATCTTTCCATATACATCCGTAAAGGTAAAAGGCAGACCGTCTCCGTCATTAACCCAAGGGTATAACGTTTCCGAAGTTAAATCCAACAGAGAGCGTTTTGCACTCAGGATAAACGTTCCCGATTTTCCTGTTCCGTTTTTATCCTTGTAGAGAGGACCTTCAATGACAGCCCGCCCCATAAAAGGAGAGGCTGAAATTTTTCCTCCGAATTTTTTCTTATTTCCATCGCGGTAAGTAACATCCATAATAGAGGAGATTCGTCCTCCATATTTAGCGTTAAATCCACCGGTATAAATATCTACGTTTTTAATAACTTCTGTGTCAAATACAGAGAAGAAACCAATGGAGTGGAAAGGGTTATAAATGGTCATTCCGTCCAAAAGGATTTTATTCTGGATAGGCGTACCACCACGCACGTACAATTGTCCTCCCTGATCTCCGGTTGTTACTACTCCGGGAGTAATACTAAAAGCAGCGATTACATCTGCTTCCCCTCCGATACTGGGAATTCGTTCTATACTCTTTTGATCCATCTTTACAACTGACGTTTGTACATTAGTTGTCTTTTGTCTATCCTCAGCAGTAACTTCTATTTCCGTTAGTACGGTTCCTGACTCCATTTCGTACCGCAAATCAAGAATTCCCGATGCTTCTGTAGTTATTTTTTCAGTAATTGTCTGAAATTGTACATTGGTGATTTCGATGGTAAATTCTCCGGCAGGTAGTTTAGGGATCTGGAAGAAACCGTTAAGGTCTGTAACGGCTCCCTGATTCAATTCAACGATTCTGACTTTTGTAAAAGGAGCCGGTTCCCCCGTTTCTTTCTCGTAAATAAATCCCCGAACTACAAAATCCTGAGCAAAAACTCCTATAGAACAAGTGACAATCAGTAGTGAAAGAAAAAAAAGTCTCATTTTTTGGTCTTTAGTTTTAGAAGCACATAGATACTAAAAATTAACGATAATTAACACAAAAAAAGATGAATGGTTAACTTATTGACTGAATGGTAGCGTATTCCGATTGAACTGTTTTGTTTGTTAAAATGAGATTATTTTTAAGTTAAAATTGTTAGGAATACATTAAATTCATTGGTTTATCAGTGGGTGGAGTGTGACGGAATAAAAAATGCGAAGAATTTAGCCGATTTTTTCTCTGTTAACCTGAGCAGTTAGTATATTTGTTTTTAATTGATCTAAATTAATGAATATTATTCTTGCTGATAGCAATGATATTGTTCGAATCGGGCTTCGGACGATCCTTCAAAGTGAGAAGGGCCTAACGATAATTGGGGAAGCTCATAATGAGAAAGAGCTTTTGGAGCAGATTCGTGCTTTCGGACCGGCTGTAGTTCTTATTGACTACACTGCCGATGGCTTTTCTATTGATGTAATTCCAAGAGTATTAAACGAATTTAGTGAAGTACGTTTTGTAGCTATAACGCCTGAACAGTCGGCTCAGACTCTTGTGGATGCACTCAGAGGTGGGGTTATAAGTTATATCAAAAAGGATTGTGACATTTCTGAGATCGTTAATGCAGTTAAAGAAACAGCAAAAGGAAATAAATTTTTCTGTGGTCAGATTTTGGAAACTATTCAAAGAGCTTCAATTAATATTGACGATATTGATTTTGAGTCATTTTCATGTGAGGCAATTACATTGTCAGAACGTGAAATGGAAATCATTACATTTATTGCAGAAGGGTATACAAATGGGCAGATTGCTGATATGATTCATCTTTCTCAGCACACAATTAATACACACCGGAAGAATATTATGTCTAAGTTGGGAGTAAAGAACACTGCCGGGATCGTAATGTATGCTGTAAAAACCAATTTGGTTTCTCCTAATAAATTCCTCTTTGCAGGGGAAGGATAAAGAAAACAAACGAATTTATATGAAAATAAAAAAAGAGATGCTTTTGAGCATCTCTTTTTTTTGTGTAGAAAAATTTATTTCAAATGCTTCAGGGAATGCCCCATTTTATCACGTTTAGTCTTTAAGTACAGTTCATTATGACGATTGCTTTCAATTTCAAGCGAAACGTTTTCAGTTACTTCAAGTCCGTAAGCTGTTAATCCGGTACGCTTTTTAGGATTATTGGACATCAGTCGCATTTTAGTCACTCCAAGGGCACGTAAGATTTGTGCACCGATGCCGTAATCCCGTTGATCCATTTTGAATCCGAGTTTAAGATTAGCTTCTACAGTGTCCAATCCTTCTTCCTGAAGTTTATATGCTTTTAGTTTATTTAGTAAGCCGATTCCCCGTCCTTCCTGATTCATGTAGACAATGACTCCTTTACCTTCTTTATCGATCATCTCCATCGCTTTGTGAAGCTGAGGTCCGCAATCGCACCTGCACGAGCCGAAAATATCACCTGTCATACAAGAGGAGTGGACGCGGACAAGGATGGGTTCGTTTTCATCCCATTCGCCTTTTACCAAAGCCAAATGTTCCTGTCCGTTAGTTGTTTGTTTAAATGCATGCAGTTGGAAATCCCCATAAACAGTAGGCATTTTAACATCAACCTCTTCTTCAATAAGCGTTTCTGTCTGTAAACGGTATTGAATAAGATCTTCTATGGAAATGATTTTCAGGTCAAATTTTTTCGCTACCTCCATTAATTGCGGAAGACGCGCCATTGTACCATCTTCATTCAGAATCTCAACAAGTATTCCGGCGGGTTGTAAACCTGCTAATCTGGCTATGTCGACAGCAGCTTCTGTATGTCCTGTTCTTCGGAGTACGCCACCTTTTTTCGCACGTAACGGGAAAATATGTCCCGGACGTCCCAGGTCAAATGGTTTCGTTTCCGGGTTTACAAGAGAGAGAATTGTCTTTGCCCGGTCGTGAGCAGAAATTCCTGTAGTACAACCATGTCCTATGAGGTCTACCGATACCGTGAATTGTGTATGGTGAAGAACCGTATTGTTTGTAACCATCAGGTTCAAATCAAGCTCGTCACATCGATCTTCCGTAAGAGGTGTACAGATTAGTCCACGACCATGGGTTGCCATGAAGTTAATCATTTCAGGAGTAGCCATTTCAGCAGCAGCTATAAAATCTCCTTCATTCTCCCGGTCTTCATCGTCTACAACGATTATTACTTTTCCCGCCCGGATATCTTCCAGAGCTTCTTCTACTGTATTTAGTTTATAGCTCATTTTGCTTTGAATTGGGTTACAAAGTTAACGATATTTCAACGGCTTATTGCCATCATTTTGTCAGAAAGTTTTTGGGTAAGAGTATTCCAGTTGAAGTTAGCTTTGACATAATTCTGACCATTTGTAGCATAATGTTCTCGGAGTTCTCCGTCAGATAACAGTATCCGGATCTTATTAGCAAAGTCTTCCGGGGTTTCAGCAAGTAGTATTGACGAAGAGTCTGCTCCGAGTGCATTATTTGCCAGGGGAGTAGTAATACAGGGAATTCCCATCGCCATGGCCTCCAGAAGTTTGTTTTGTAATCCTGTTCCTAAAAACATAGGTGCGACAAAAACAACGCCCCTTGCATAACTATCTCTAATATCTTCCACCCAGCCGGTCAGGTCTATTTTGTCTTGTAGCCGCTCAATTTCAGGGGAAGGATTTGCTCCCGAGATAAGTACAGAGACTGTACAACCGGAAGTAGTTAATACAGGACAAATTTCATTGGTAATATAACGTACAGCATTTATATTCGGTGGGTAACTTAGATTTCCTGTGAAAACGAGGTCATGCGTTTTTTTTACAGGTTTAGTATAGTTAAAGAAATGTTCCCCTACACCATTTGGAAGGACATCAATTTTTGCACGTTGCGGGTGCGCGATTAAGTCCCGGTCTTGCTTCGAAATGATTGTATGATATTCGAAATAGTCAAATAGTATATTCTCGTATCTTGTTAGTCGTTTCCATTCTGAACGAAATAACCAACGACTGAATAAAGAGGATTGAGGAATACGTCTTTTTATACCGGCACTTAAAGCATCCATGTAGTCAATGGTTTTTGTGCAGGAATGATAGTTTTTGATATATTCTGCAGCACGAATCAGTTGACAAAATATATGGTTCGGTTCAATTCTTTTTATCAACGCGTCTATTTTATGATGAATGGAACGTTGGTAAAAATAACCTACCTGAAAAGGCTTTGTCGTAAAAAATTGTAAACCTGTATTGATAAGTTTTTTCCATTTGTTGAGTTGGAAAATATGTAGCTCTTTACAGTATACATCCACTTTAGCTTTATGCTCTTCTGAAATGGTTTGTTCACTTAGACAGATCGCATAAATATCCCAGTCCTTGCTTAAGTCTCTGATTTGATAAAAAGCACGAAGTTTATCTCCCTTTTCTGTTGGAAAAGGGAAGCGGGAGAGAATAATAACTAAACGTGGTTTATGCTTTTCCGATGAATTCATGAAGTTTTTCTTTCAAAGCGTCTGCTGAGTAATTTTTGTTTAAGTATTCTTTCAGGGTTTGCCCCAGTTCTGTATAGAGTGGAGGAGACGCAACCAGTCGTTTCATTTGCGTAATAAACTCGGTTTCCGTGCTTGCTTGCAGAAAATGTTTGTCAGGGATTAATCCCAGGCCTTCTACAGCTTTAGGTGTTGCAATTACTGGAATTCCCAAACTTCCTGCTTCCAGAATTTTAATCCGGATTCCACTTCCCTGAAAAACGGGTACAATCATGATACCGTGTCGAAGCATAAATGCGGAGGAATCAAATACTTCTCCATGATTTACTACTTTTTTTACTGAAGAGAATAGCTCAGGAACCAATTTTCTTCCTGCCAAATGTAAAACAGAAGAAGACTCAGTCTGCATAAATGAGGCCCATACCTGATCAATAAACCAGTTAATACCTGCTTTATTAGGAGCCCAATCCATAGCTCCGAGATGAAAGAAATCCTTAGAAAAGGAAGAAGACTCCTTTCGGGTTGGAATTGTCGTGGGAATATGAATAACCGGGGTTGTCGGAGCAACTGTAGTTATATACTCTACTTCTTTGGGAGAAATAGCAATGATTCCGTCCACCTCGTTAAAAATGGCGTTTTCATAACTTCGTAGTCCTTTTACGGATAGTTGAGCAGATAATTTTTTGATTCCACGCATACTACTCAACTGTTCATCCCATAAATCGGATTCGATATTATGAGTTCTCAGGAGTAGTTTGCTACCACTTTTTTTCAACGCAGGAAGATAGGGAGCTAATTGAAGTCCCTCCAGAATGATAATATCCGGTTGGTGTGCAGTTATTGTATTACGTATTTCATTTTGAAAATCAATTGAATAAAATCGTTTTAACCAATAAGGTGTTTTCGAAAGTAAAGAACGGATCAATCCTGTTATCCGGGGAGTTGTAGTTATCCCGACATGTATAGGAGGGGACGATATTTCATTGGTTAATTGATCAGGGAGTAAAGGGTGTTTTTCTGTTGAGAGAGTAGCCCAAACCACATTGTATCCGGCATTCTTTAGCAGTTGATGAAAAGCAGACATAGCAACGCATCCTCCGTCTGTTTTGGGGAGAAACGGTTTGGGTGTTATGTGCAACACCTTTGTCATCTTTTTCTGAAAAGTCGTTTAAGAAAAGAAAAATCAACTGTGATTAGCGGCTGATCATTTCCGGCTCTTATATTCAAGTAAATGGCAAAAGGAGCAAGAATAAATGAACTCAGCCAGGTGCCCACCCAGGGTAATACTGTTTGTGATTTCACCATATTTTCTCCCGAAATCGAGATGACATAATAAATCATGAAAAGCAGAACGGCAATTACAACAGGAGCCCCGAATCCTCCTTTTCGAACAATAGCTCCCAGTGGTGCGCCTATGAAGAACAGAATCAATACTGAAGCACTGAGTGCAAACTTTTTGTGGAATTCGGAATCAATTTTCAGTAGTTCTTCGTATTTCGTTTTGAGAAGGTGTTTTTGGCTTTCGAGATTTTGCATTCTTCTGCGGATTTTTGAGATAGCCTCATTATAAGCAACCCGCAGTTGAGAGTCATTTAATGCTTCTAGTCGTACTACCGAACTATCAGAAATAACAGGGAGCATAGAATCTCTTTTTTCAGTGGACTCCGATTCTAACGAACGTTTATAATCTTTAGCCAGGTAATAGATATGGTCGTTTAATGCTCCTTTCGAAAGCGTTCCTGCAATGTCTCTATATTGATTCATGGAAGAGTCTATGGCCTTATCCAATTGAAATATGTTCATCATTTCAAACTGGTTTTTGAATAGTTCTTCATTCGTGCGTTCTAATTTAAACCCTGATAAGTCAATTTTTAATGTAGCTGTTTCAAATTCAGATTTGCGTGCGGGCTTATACTCTTTATATTCGGGAGTTCCATTGGCATTGATTCTGGGCGGAGGAGTGGGAAGTTCTTCATTCATGTAACCGTTGGTCAGTTTGAATAAGAGAAAATCTCCTTTGGGTGATTTGAATAATTCACCACTATCAGCTTTTATAACCCTAACAAATTGAGGATTGGTTTCGTCATATATCGTTACCGACTCGAATTTATTTTCTTCACCCTTTCCGACCTTTATACTAAACCCGGTTAACTCTCTTGTGTAGGACCCTGGTTTTAGTACCAACGCAACTTTGGTCTGCTGGATATCATAGATAAGAGTTCGCATTTTGAGGTTGGACACCGGAATAATGTAATTGGAGAAATAAAAGGTTACCAGAGCGAGTATGATCATGAATGTCATTAATGGACGCATAATCCGGAAAAGAGAAAGTCCAGAAGATTTCAAGGCGGTAAGTTCATTGTTTTCTGCCAGGTTCCCCAGGGTCATAATCGAAGAGAGAAGAACCGCAAGAGGCAGCGCTAATGGAATCAGGTGGGCGGAGAGGTAAACAATTAATTCAATGATAATGGAAATCTCCAACCCTTTTCCCATCAGGTCGTCGATGTATTTCCAGAAAAACTGCATAACAAGTATGAACATTGATATTACCAATGTTATAAAAAAAGGTCCGATGAAAGACTTCAGACTAAAAAGATACAGTTTCTTCACATCACAAATTTCGAAAGCACAAATTTAATGTACTTTCCAAAGTTACGCCCCAAGTATGCGTTTTAATTCACTGATTTGCGATTCCCATAGTTCAGTTGCTTCTTCAACTTCGTCTTCTTCTGCGAAATCAATGACGTAAAAAAGAGTAGATTTTGTCATGGGATCAGTGGCTATTTTGAATTCAAAATATGTATTTTCGCCCTCTTCTTCGTCCGATATCCAAATCCATTTTATACATTCTCCGTTTCGTTTTGTAATCAAACGAGCTTCTTCTTCAGCTCCGTCCCAAATAAATGTATAAACGTTATCCTTGTTGACGTTTACGTTATCTGCAAACCATTCACTGAGGCCGCTGGGGGTGGCAACAAGATTATAAAGAACTTTCGGAGAAGTCTTCAAAAGGTATTCTAATTCATATTTCTTTTTTTCCGACATGTCTGGACGAATTAATTATTTATAACTTCGCAGCATTATTTTGTAGGTCTGAAATATACAAAAAACTTTTAGATGGCATTAATACATTCTTTTGAAAAATCAGGAAATGTTTTGTTTAAGTACAGAGGTCAAATCCCTGTTGTTCTTTTCTTAGCGGCGATCCCGGTAATCTATTTTACAGATTATTCGTGGATAGATAATGATGAGGTTAATTATTATATCTTGCTTGGTGTTGCTGCCCTTGTCTCGTTTTTGGGGCAATACGTGCGTGCAATAGCAATCGGTACATCCAATAAAAATACTTCGGGTAGAAACACAAAAGAGCAGGTTGCTGAAGCGTTGAATACAAAAGGCATTTATTCTACTGTAAGACATCCGCTATACCTGGGGAACTATTTGATGTGGATTGGTATTGTCATTTACACCGGTAATATCTGGTTTTTATTGTTGGTTAGTTTGCTTTTTTGGTTGTATTACGAGCGGATTATGTTTGCAGAGGAACGTTTTCTGGAGAGGAAGTTTGGAGAAGATTATCTGAACTGGTCTTTAAAAGTTCCTGCATTTATACCTTCTTTCAAGAATTATGAAAAAAGTCCGATTCCTTTTTCAATGAAAACCATTTTGAGAAGAGAATACTCAGGTGTTTCTGCTACGATTATCGGGTTTCTTTTTGTGGATATTTTTCGGGATGCAGTAACCAGTGGAAGTTTTACATATCATTCGTATTACGGAATCGTTTTTGGGACTGCACTTCTGATTTCATTGGTGCTACGTACAGTAAAGCATAAAACCAAACTTCTTTTTGAGGAAGATCGTTCATAAAATAAGAGAATATAGTTTTGTTTTTCAGTTGCTTGATGAAACAGGAGAAAAATATTTTCATTTATCTATAGTATGATTGAAAAAACCTGTTATATTTGCACCCGCAAAACAATTGAGGCGCGGTAGCTCAGTTGGTTAGAGCGCAGGATTCATAACCCTGAGGTCGGGAGTTCAAATCTCCCCCGCGCCACGAAAAGGAAGCTAATTAGCTTCCTTTTTTCATTTGCGGATAAAAGTTTAAACAGTTAATTTTCCCTACTTTTGTCCCCTCAATATTCATAAAGATTATGGCAAAACGTAAACTGGAACGCTTCGCGGCAATGAAAACCTTTGATCATGTTGTCGAACCTACAATGGAAGATATCAAGTCGGGAAATTTTCATTTAAAAGGGAAGTGGAGAAGTGAGTTTTTTAAAAATGAAAATCCTATCGTACTTGAGTTGGGGTGTGGTAAAGGGGAGTATGCGGTTGGGTTGGCCAAACGTTACCCGAATAAAAATTACATAGGAGTTGATATAAAGGGAGCGCGTATGTTTATAGGCGCCAGAGAAGCGTTGGATGCTAACATGCAGAATGTAGGATTCCTCCGGACGCGTATTGATTTTATTGATGCTTTTTTTGCAGAGAATGAAATTGATGAAATCTGGTTGACATTTTCTGATCCGCAACCAGCTAAACCTCGTAAAAGACTTACTTCGGAGTTGTTTATAAATCGGTATAGAAAATTTTTAAAACCCGGAGGAATAGTTCATGTAAAGACGGATAGTGATATTTTATTTGAATTTACAGAAGAAGAGATACAAGAGAAAAAATATACGCCTATCCAATCTACATGGGATTTGTATGGAGAACTGATTGAAAACCTGGATGAAGAAACCCGCGAAATTCTGGATATTAAAACACATTACGAAACTCTGTTTTCTGCTAAAGGGTTCAAAATTAAGTATAGTAAGTTTTTGATTCATTGAAAAAATGCGTTCTATTAACGACAAACACATAGATTTTTTTCAATCAGTATATGATGTGGTGCGTTTAATTCCTGAAGGTCGTGTTACAAGTTATGGCGCAATTGCGCGTTATCTGGGGGCTCCGCGTTCCAGTCGGATGGTGGGTTGGGCAATGAATGCTGCTCATGCACAGTCGGGAGTTCCGGCGCAACGTGTGGTAAACAGAAATGGACTGCTTACAGGGAAGGCTCATTTTTCTACACCAACTCAAATGGAGGAGTTATTGGAAGCAGAAGGTATTCCGGTGAAAGATGACCGTATTGTAAACTTTAAAGAAATATTCTGGGATCCTTCTAGTGAACTGGAACTATAGTAAAGATTACATTTCCTGCGTATAGAAAGTATAATCTTTCAGAACCGTCTTTACAAAATCAACATCTTTTTGCTGTACTTCCTGAATGTCTGTGACATCTTTGATCTTTTGTGCAAGTTTAGTAACTGTTTTGTAATCCTTAGATCGTATCGAAGCAAGGAAGGATTCTTTTATAATTCGAATATCATTATCTGATAATCGGATAACGGACGGGTAAAGTGGTTGATAATCTTCCTGTAGCTTTAAAAGTATGGTTTGATTAATCGAAACATCCTGTTTTAGTGTAATAACAGCAGTTCCGGCAGCCATATCACCAAAACGCTGATTTTTAGTGTTGAAAATAATAGTCAACAAGCCAATTATACCATTTCCTATACTGGCATCTATAGTTCTGAATAACCATCGCACAAGGTACTCAGCAAAGCCGGCATTAAATCCATCTATTTTTATAACACGAATTTTTGCAATTCTTTTCCCGGGAGTCTGACCTTTCCAAATGAATTCGAGGAAAAGTGTATAGAAGATAACCGGAATAGACAAAATGAGTACTATTGCAATATAGGACCACTGGTCCATCCAGTATAATCGGTTAAAAAAACTAAATTGCTCAAGAATAATAAAAAGTACAATTACATAACACGCTTTGAAAACTAAATCCATAATTTGAGCCAGTATCCGGGAACCAACCGACGCTAAAGTGAATTCAACGTTTACATTTTGAGTCGTATTTATTGGTAATTGTGACATTATTTCTATTTTAGCTCTCCATGCGAGAAGTAGCATTCATAAAGCAAAATAAAGAAAAATGGTTAGAAGTTGAACAACTTGTATCCGGAAAAATCTCACGTACACCGGATGAGTTATCTTCTTTGTATGTAGAGATTTTGAATGATCTGGCATATTCGCAAACGTATTACCCCAAAAGTAAGACAACTAAATACGTCAATTACCTGGCTTCGGGAATATATCAGAAGGTCTATGGAAGTAAGCGGGAGGATTCGAACCGACTGGTTCAGTTTTTCAAGGTAGAAGTACCCGTTATCGCTTACAATTACAGAAGATATATTTATTTTTCTTTTGCTTTGTTTGCTGTGCTGGTTTCAATCGGTGTTCTTTCAGCAGCTTACGACCAGAGTTTTGTGCGTTTGATTCTTGGTGATAGCTATGTAAATATGACTTTGGAGAACATAGCCGACGGTAACCCGGTGGCAGTCTATAAATCAGGAAGCGATTGGGGGAGTTTTATAGGTATTACATTCAACAATCTCAGAGTGGGGGTGCTCGCTTATTTCTGGGGTATTTTTCTGGGAGTAGGAACCTTCTATATATACTTGAATAACTGTATTATGATAGGATCTTTTCAGTTCTTCTTTTATCAACAGGGAGTGTTTTGGGAAAGTGTTCGCGGAATATGGATTCACGGATCTATGGAGATTTTTGCTATTGTAATTGAAGCTGCTGCAGGTTTTGCTCTTGGCGCTAGTATATTATTCCCGCAAACTTATTCCCGGTTAAGTTCATTTAAAATCGGGTTTAAAAACACGTTTAAATTATTTCTGAGTACGATGCCTTTTACCATCGCTGCCGGATTTTTGGAAGGTTATATAACGAGATATGCTATGGAAATGCCAATTTTCCTGGCTTTCTTTATTATACTGGCTACATTGAGTTTAATTGCTTTCTATTATTTGATCTATCCTTTTATTGTTATACGAAAATTAAAAACAAATGAGCTACCAACTACTCAAGAAGCGTGACTTTAATGCGCTTATTTCAGACACTTTTGGTTTTTTTAAAGCTTACGGGAAGCCTTATTTGAAGGGGTTCTTCGTCATCAACGGAATTGTAATCCTGTTGCTGTTGGTTACAACATTCTTCTTTTCAAGAGTGTTCATGGATGACGTACTTAACTCAATGGAAAGAGGAGGTAGTAGTAGTCTGGTTCTAGAGCAGAACTTAATGGCGAATGAAAATCTGTACATAGGATTTATGCTTCTCATTTCTGTCGTTCTAATCATTCTGACGTTGGTGTTGTACTTGTATCCGGTTGCTTTTTTAAATAAAGTAGCTAAAGGAGAAGAGATTACTAATGATGCCTTGTTTGGATTTATTAAAAGAAAAGTAGGGAAAGCTATTCTTTTCTTTTTGGCTTCTCTGATTACTTTTGTTCCTATTTTTATTGTTACTTTTTCATTGATCTCTCTTTTAGTAATGTTTTTGATCGGAATTCCATTGCTATTTATTTTTGCACCGTTGATGATTTCATGGGTAATGCTTAGTTTTTATGATTATATCTCAACGGATAACGGCTTTTTGAAATCTGTCGGAGTGGGGTATAATTTTGCGACTAAAAAATTCTGGCCAACTGTCGGTTCTACACTGATCATCTACATGATTATTAATGCGGTAACATCGATTCTTTTCTTTATACCGTATTTAATAACGATAGTGTCTTTTATTGCTTCAGCAGAATCTGCTAGTCAGTCTTCTATGGACATGAGAGATACAGCCTCTACAATGTTTTTTGTTATGACTCTGATTATCATTTTTACAAGCTTAATAAGTATTGTTCTGCAGAATTTGATGTTGGTGAATCAAGGGGTAATTTACTATTCCAACCTCGAAGAACGAGACAATCTCAGCGTGAACAGTGAAATTGATGCTATCGGATTAAGTGAAGAAGAATAAGTCCTTATATCGTAACCTTTCTTTTTTTGCTCTTGCAGGGTTGTTTTTTCTTCTGCCTTTTCTGGTGTTTTCGTCCGGGGAAATTAATAAGGAAGAATTTCCTGTTGCACCTGAAAAAAAACAATTTGAAGAAGGCCTTAATGACCGTTATACCTCCAATGAATTTAATTATTCCAGAGAGGTAGTAGTCAATGACGAGATGTCTTTTTTCGAACGGTTATGGGCACGATTTTGGGAGTGGTTGAGCGAGATCTTGTACACGCCTGACGGAGAGCCGACAAACTGGAACCTGATATTTAAAATTTTGGCTGTTTTAGCTATAGCAGGACTTGTTTTTCTGATTCTTCGTTCTTTCTTCAGGGATGAGATTTCAGGTATTTTTAAAAGAAAGCGGAAAATTCATGTTTCGGAGGTTATCGCCGAGAATATACAGAAGGTTGATTTTGAACGATTGGTAGCAAAAGCCGTTGACGAGAAAGATTTCAGATTGGCGGTAAGATACTATTACCTGTGGTTATTAAAACAACTTTCTGCTGGGAACGTAATTATCTGGCATAAGGATAAAACAAATACAGAATATCTGTATGAAATAAAAGATCAGACAATCCGGAATCAATTCGCATACCTCTCCTATATCTATGATTATTGCTGGTATGGGGAGTTCGAATTGGATGCAGAGCAATTCAGAAAAACAGAAGAGCAGTTTAAAAAAGCAGTAAGAACGAAATATGAGTAGGCGTTTATACATATATATAGGGGTTCTGCTGCTGATCGTAATAGGCTTGGTTATTTTTGAAGCTTCGCGACCTAAACCGGTGGACTGGTATCCGTATTACAAAACGGCAAAAAAAACACCGTTCGGGTTGTACGTGTGGAATCAGGAAGTAGATGCTTTATTGGGAGAGTCAGAGGTAACCCGATTTTCACAGACACCGTACAACTTTTTCATTGACAAATTCGACACAGAGGAGTTGGATTATTCGGTAAGGGGGACATTCTTGTATATTTCAAGAGATTTTACGCTGGATGACTATTCCCGACAGGAAATTCTTGATTTTGCTTCATTTGGAAATACTGTTTTCTTGAGTTGTTCTGATTTTCCTTCTGATTTTTTGGAAGATTTAGAGGTAGAATTGGAATATGGAGACTGGATTGGTGATACGATGATGTTATTGCTTCCCGGAAGTACGGAGAAAGAGTTTGAGCTTCCTGTTTGGCATGAAAACCAATATTTTTCTTTGCCAAATAGTTCTGATCAAATCAAGCTGGGGTTACGCTATTCGGATAAAGATGATTTAGGGGTGAATTTTATCAGGCTTCCTTATGGAGATGGTACGGTATTCTTGCACCTGAACCCGGAAGTTTTCTCTAACTATTTTCTTTTGGAGAAGGAAAAAAGAGAATATACCGAATATTTGGCCGGATACATCAATGACAAGACGGTCTTTTTCTATTCTAATGGAAACTTGTCGAATGAAAATCTGGGGAACACCCCCTTGCGTTTTATCATGTCGAATCGTTCATTGAAATGGGCGTGGTTATTGCTATTGATAACCGGAGTCTTATTTATGATTTTCAGAGCAAAACGAAGACAGAGAGTTATTCCTGTGAAAATACCGCATGAGAATACAACACTTCAGTTTGTACGAACAGTTGCTGATTTACATTACCGGGAAAAGGACTACTACACAATAATGGATAAACGAATCATGTTTTTCCTTGAAAAGATGAGAAAAGATCACAGGATAGACACCCGTGAGATAGACGATCGTTTTCGGGATAAGCTTCTTCTGGTTTTGGGAGCAGCTGAAAAGGATGTGAACCAATTATATGAAATCATTAAACATCACTATAACCGTACAACGGCGACGGAGTATGATGTTATTGGTTTGAACAAGTTACTTGAAAAAATGAATCTATAACAGTTATGGAAGAAAATAAAGAGTTGGAAGAAAACGGAGGAGTAAATTTTGAATCACGCATAAACCTTGAACCATTAAAGATAGCTGTCGATGCGGTACGGAATGAAATCGGTAAGGTGATTGTCGGGCAGGATAAAATGATCGATCAGTTATTGGTAGCAATTCTTGCCAACGGGCACGTCCTTATCGAAGGTGCGCCTGGTGTAGCGAAGACAGTTACAGCTAAGCTGCTTGCCAAAACATTATCCTTGAACTTTAGCCGGATTCAGTTTACGCCGGATTTAATGCCTTCAGATATTATTGGAACGTCCGTGTTTGATGTGTCTAAGTCTGCTTTTGAATTCAAAAGAGGGCCGGTGTTTGCTAATTTTGTACTAATTGATGAGATTAACCGTGCTCCGGCAAAAACACAAGCAGCTTTGTTTGAGGTGATGGAAGAACGTCAGATTACGGCGGACGGAACTACGTATTTGATGGAGCCACCATTTCTGGTTATTGCCACGCAAAACCCGATTGAACAGGAAGGTACCTATCGTTTACCAGAAGCGCAACTTGACCGTTTTCTGTTTAAAATCAATGTTGGATACCCATCTTTGGAAGAAGAGGTTAATATTCTTGTGAAAGAAAATAAGCTTGAGAACAAGGATAAGATGGAAGGGATCAATACGGTTATTGCGCAAAAAGAATTAGTAGGGTATCAGGAATTGGTGAAAAAAATTAAGATCGAAGAGCACTTGTTTGAATACATAGCAAGATTGGTCATTCAGACGCGGGAACATCAGTTTTTATATCTGGGAGGATCACCGAGAGCTTCCATAGCTCTTTTGAATGCCGCGAAGGGATTTGCCGCCATTCGTGGACGCGACTTTGTTACGCCTGATGATATAAAAGATGCAGCTGTTCCGGTTTTGCAACACAGAATTATCGTTTCTCCGGAAAGAGAAATGGAAGGATTGACTGCTTCTCAGGTTATCGGACAGATTGTTGATGGTGTTGAAATCCCCCGTTAAGTAGCATGAAAGTAGCAAAGGCACTCTATATAAACTCATTGTTTTTCTATTCCTTGTTGGGAATTGTTGCTTTGTTCATTGTGTCTTTTTTCTTTGGATGGTTATTTGTCGTTGCTGAATTGTGTCTTGTAGCGTTACTAACAGCTACACTAATAGACAGTGTGATCCTGTTTATGAAAAACGGAATCACGGGAGAGCGCATTGCTGCGGATCGGTTATCAAATGGAGATCAAAATGAGATCCTGATAAAACTGAGAAGTAATTATTCATTTACAACGCGTATTGAAGTGGTAGATGAAATTCCTATGCAGTTCCAGATACGTGATTTTTCAGTAATCCGAACAATAAAGTCCGGAGAGAGTGATCAATTTGTTTATTTTCTTCGACCTGTAGAAAGAGGAGAATACCAGTTTGGTGCGTTAAATTGCTACGTGAGTTCAGCCATTGGTTTGGTAGCAAAACGATATCGTTTTGATTCGGATAAAATCGTTCCTGTCTACCCTTCGTACATCCAATTACGAAAATATGGACTGGTAGCGTTTAATGATAAATTTAAACATTTTGGATTGAGAAAGATCCGAAGGATAGGTCATACAACGGAATTTGAACAGATCAAAGAATATGTCAGGGGAGATGATATTCGTACGATTAACTGGAAGGCAACGGCCAAACGGAATGAATTGATGGTGAATCAATATCAGGATGAGAAAGCACAGGAAATCTATCTGGTTATTGACAAGGGGCGTCAGATGAAAATGCCTTTTAACGGGATGACATTACTGGACTATGCAATCAATTCTACATTAGTACTGGCGAATGTAATTATCAATAAAAGTGATAAGGCAGGGATGTTTACTTTCTCCAGAAAAGTAGAGAATATTATTGCGGCGGACAGAAGAAAGACACAAATGCAGTTGATTACAGAAAATCTGTATTCCATCCAGACGGATTTTAAAGAAAGTGATTTTAGTCGATTATACGTAGATGTCAAACGAACAGTCAGACAGCGAAGCTTATTGATGCTATTCACAAATTTTGATACGATAGAAAGTATGAAAAGACAATTGCCTTATCTGAAAGGAATGGCAAAAAGTCATTTACTGGTTATTGTTTTTTTTAGAAATACCGAATTGGATCACATTATGGAGCGAAAATCTTCTGATTTGTTTGAGGTTTTTGAAAAAGTCACTGCTGAGAAATATGAGTTTGAGAAACGCTTAATTGTGAACGAACTCAGGAAACATGGTATTTATTCCGTTTTGACAGAGCCTGAAAACCTGACAATGGAAACGATAAATAAATACCTTGAAATTAAAGCCAGAGGCTTACTCTGACGAATTACATTTTTTTAAAATTCATACCTTTGGTTAACCAAAGAATTTACTGATCAAACGATGCTTTCAAAGAAGTCCAAGTATGCCATAAAAGCCCTTGTAAGGTTAGCCAGAAACGAGAAGTCACAGAAGCCATTGCGTATTTCTGAAATTTCTGAAAAAGAGGGGATTCCCCGTAAGTTTCTGGAAGCAATTTTAGTTGAACTGAGAAATAATGGATTGGTTCGGTCTAAATTGGGGGCATCGGGTGGATATTATCTGGCAAAACCTTCGGAAGAAATTGAACTGAGTCAGATTATTCGTATTTCAGGCGGTCCTATTGCCATGCTCCCCTGCGTAAGTCTTAACTTTTACGAAAGATGTGAGGAGTGTATAGATGAAGAGACCTGTGGACTGAGAGATGTGATGCTTGAAGTACGTGACGCAACATTATCTATTTTATCAGAAACTTCTCTTGCTGATTACATTCGACGAGAAGACAAAGAACAATAGTTTAATATTTACTTCTGATTGTCTGAAGGTAACCGAGAGCGAGAATACACATGATAGCTCCCACATACAAACACGTTTGAAGAGTTTCCAGATTGTTGGTATAGAAAACCAGTGTAGATAAGGCACCACACATAATTCCCATTTCAAGCGCAATGAACATTGTTCCGGTACCTCGTCCTTTATTGGAGGGATTGCTGAGATCCGCTGTCCAGGCAAATAGAGTGGGGCTGGTGATTCCGGTAGCAATACCAAATACTGTTGCAGCAATAATAAACAGAGTAAGATTTCCGGCCAGAGCAAGTAATATAATTGCTCCTAACAGAATAAGCATACCATAAAACAAGGTTTGTCTTCGTCCGATACGGTCTGATAGTTTTCCCATAAATGTTCGAACCATAATCGTAGATGCAACATAAAAAATAAAGAAGAGACCTTTGTTCTCTATTCCCAAATATCCGGATAAATCCGGCATTAATACAAGAACCAGGCCACTACAATAAGAAGAAAGAAACATAGTAATGGCAACAGGTGTGACTAAAGGATCAAAAATCTCATTTTTCTTAACCAAAAGCATTTTTCTTTTAAACCGCTCTTTTTCTGAGAGTGTTTCTTCCACACGTAGTAAAAGAACTGTACTAATAACCCCTATGCCGGCTGCGGATAAAAACAGTCCGTTCATTCCCAGCCAGTTTGCTACGGGAGTTCCAAGTGATTGTCCCAGTCCCATACCTAGTGACATTGATGTACCGAATACTCCCATTCCTTCCCCTCGTCGATTCTCAGGGAGAATATCTGAAACCATCGCAGTAGCTCCTGTTGGGTGAAATCCTGTAGAGAAACCGTGAAAGAAGCGAAGCAGAAGAAATAGCCAGATCACAGAAACAAAAGGATAAACAAAGTTGGACAGAATACTGACAAGTAAACCTACATACATAACTTGTTTTCGTCCGATCTTGTCAGCTAGTTTTCCCGAGAAAGGACGTGCTAATCCTGCTGCTAGGGTAAACAGTGCAATGATGTATCCTTTATAATCTTCTCCGCCAAGTTGTGTCAGGAAATTATTCAGCTCGGGCATTATCAGGTTAAAACTAACCATGAAGAAAAACATGGAAAAACTAAGAGCCCAAAAATTGGATGAATACCCCACGCAAATTTTTTTGCAAAGGTACAGATAGTTTGTCGTTAACTTAATGGATAAAAAATAGAAATCGACTGGTGAAGTAAAAAGATCGACCATTGTAGCGGGATCAGGTGGTGAATGGTGCATGAAGTGCCAGTTGTATAATATAAGTTGTTCAAAATCTGGTATTTATTTTTTTTAGCTCGAAAAAAAAGTTTAAATTGCTTCTGTTTGAGATAAACGTGTTCAACCTACAGAAGAATGCACCTTGTATTTTTTATTAAACCTGCCTGTAGATATACAGGCTCAAATTTTTTACTATGAAATATATAATAACAAACCGAAAAGGAGGCTTTTTGAGCTTCTTATTCACCGGAGTGATGTTAATTATCTCCAGCGAGTTGTGGGCGCAGCCAACTGTAACAGTACCCATTGGGTGTGAAGTTGTTGATGTCGGAATGGGAACTGGAACTTCACTTGGCTTCGGTGGAACCGTAGGAAATGGTGGTATCGTTACTATGCCTGATCCTTTTCCTGACTCTTTACCTCCCAATTGCACCTTTACTATTAACCCCAATGGTACTTCTGCCAACGATTGGACTTTACAGGGAGATTTGTCAATTTATCCAAATGCATTTGGTGGTTCGGCAATTCAGACGGCTTCTGGAAGCACTGCTGACATCATGTCCTATAATAAAGATGTCAGAATCTCAGAATCTGCAGCTCAGGGAAGGAGCATTGGAAGGATAAACATTCCGTATGATGATACGGTTTCGCTTTGCTCTGGTGGTATCAGTTTTCTGGTCTATAAAGTTTATAGCGATTCCTTACCTCCTATTATTGGACCAGAATGTTGGCTCCCTGATTCAACATACACCTACTCTGTAGATCAAATAGCCAGTGATAATTTACTCGATGGAATAGGACTGG
>NZ_CFIGVI010000042.1:2454-26109 GCF_984588085.1 Wandonia sp. | reverse complement strand
TGTTTCCTGAACCATCTGTTACGGTCCATGTCACAATTGTTGTTCCGATGTTGAAAGCTACTCCGTCAAGAGAGTTCAATCCCGAAGCAATGGTTGCTCCGGAGAGTTCCGCGGTTATACTTGCAATGGAACAGTTGTCTGAAGCAGTTGCGTCCCACGCATTTCCTGAAACGGTATAGGAACATTCGTCCGGATCGGTGGTGACGGATTGATCTGATCCAACACAGTTGATAAGTTCCGGTAACTGGTTATCCTCTACAATTACGTCGAAAATACACTGTACACTGTTTCCTGAACCATCTGTTACGGTCCATGTCACAATTGTTGTTCCGATGTTGAAGGCTACTCCGTCAAGAGAGTTTAATCCTGAGGCAATGGTCGCTCCCGAGAGTTCCGTGGTTATACTGGCAACCGAGCAGTTGTCCGAAGCAGTTGCGTCCCACGCATTCCCTGCAACGGTATAGGAGCATTCGTCCGGATTGGTGGTAACAATCTGATCGGAGTCAATACAATTGATAAGAACGGGAGCTTCTTCGTCTTTTACTGTAACAGTATATTCACAAGAGGAGCTATTGCCAGCATCATCTGTTACTGTCCAAACAACTTGAGTGAGTCCCGGGTTGAATACAATACCATTCAACGTGTTTCCGCTGTATACTGTAGCTCCTGTTAATTCAACCTCAAGTACTATGTTTGTACAATTATCCGTTGCAAGAGCATCCCATGAACTACTTGAATGTGTATAGGTACATATTCCGGGGTCTGAAGTTACAACAACATCACCAGAGTTGCCACAGGAAAGAATAACAGGGACCTGAGTGTCGGATACCAGTACATGTTGTTCACAGGTGCTGATATTACCATGGTTATCTTCTGCTGTCCAGGTGACAATGGTTGTTCCAACAGAGAAGGAGGCCGGTGCATTATTGGATAGAGAATTAAGCGTACAATTATCGCTTGCAACAGGACTTCCCAGATCAACATTTAAGGAAGATACAGAACATTTGCCTTCCTCCGCAAACGTATTGATGTCCTCGGGACATAGCAAAACAGGAGGTTCATTATCAATAACGGTTATCGTGAAAGAACAATCTGATGAATTACCTGCAAGATCAGTTACTTCGTAACTCACATTGGTTATTCCAACAGGAAAAACTGACCCGTCAGACATTCCCTGTGTAAGTAGAGTAGATGCGCCGGGACAATTGTCTGTACCGATTGGCTCACTATAATTAACTACTGCACCACATACTCCCGGATCATTGTTGACAACGATAGCTGTTGGGCATACAATTTCAGGTACGGTTACATCCGGAAATGTTGTGACCTCAATTGATGTCGATTTTACACAGTTGTTTTGATCTGTTACGGTGATCGTATAATTTCCTGCGGAGAGATTCGTTATATTTTGTGTTGTTGCCGAGAATGAATCCGGCCCTGACCAGAAAAAAGAATAAGTGGGAGTGCCACCGGTAACAGAAAGGCTTATTTCTCCGTCCGATTCGCCAATACAACTTACTTCAGAGGATAACGTAGGAGCAAGTACTATTTCTGCAGGAATGACAATTTCGTAAGGCAAAGAAATACAACTATTACTATCCCGGGCTACAATGGAATAGGATGTGTTACTATTCAGATTAAATGTGTAGATTCCTGCTGTTTCATAGGTCGACCCTCCGTCAAGTGAGATAGCATAATTTCCTTCCGTTCCTCCTGAAACTGTAATGGAAACAGGTATTTGTGATACACCTTCCGGAATACAGGGGTCAAAAGAAATAGTGGTTATTTCCACTGCAGGATTTACACCTATTTCATAAGGTGAATCAGAAGAACATCCATTGTTATCAATTACAGTTACAAAATAGGTGAAACCTACCTCAAGAGTGGAAGTATAGTCTCCTGGAGACTGATAGGTAGCTCCATTGTCAAATGATAACTGATAAGGTCCTCCGTCACCTCCATGAATGGAAATGGCTTCTACCTCGGTTGTCGATGATCCGGGGATTGGACATGCAATTGAGAAACTATCAATTTCTACTTGTTGTGGTTCATTAATATATACTTCTACGACAGAGTTCAGATTACAGAAATTTCCATCAGTGATTTGAATCTGATATAATCCGGTTTCAAGTCCTGTTAACGAGGAAACTGTAGAGTTGAATCCTCCGGGACCTGTCCATGCAAAATTGTAGGGAGTAGTTCCTCCTGAAGCATTGGCATTAAGCGTACCATCGGAGTATCCAAAACAGGTTATATCGGTAGATGAGGTAGCTAACTGTAATGCCAGTGGTTCCATAATACCTACAGATGAGGAAGCACTACAGCCATTTGCGTCGGTAACTGTTACAGAGTAAGTTCCCGGAGGCAAATTGGATAAATCCTCGTGGTTGGCTATGAGTGTTAATCCACGATACCATTCGAAAGAATAGGGATAGGTTCCTCCAGATATACTTAAATCTATTGTTCCGTCATCTGCACCATAACAACTTATATTGGTAGGAGTTAATCCTATGCTCAATGTGTTAGGTTCAACAATGGTAAAGTTCCTGAAAGTGGTGCAATTTGAAGCATCAGTAACTTCAACCGTATAATCTCCGGATGAAAGGTCACTGACAGAAACCGTGTTGGAGGCGAAAGAAACACCTTCTTTGAACCAGGTGATTGTATATGGAGCTGTTCCATAAGCTATGAGTAGATAGGCTGTTCCGTCAGCTGCGCCATTGCAAGACACATTTGTTCTGCTGATGCCAAGAGTGAAATTATTACAAGGTGGTTGGCTGATGAATACACTGTCTTCTTTTAAACAACCATTATCATCTGTTATTGTTAGGTAATATGTGTTTGATAAGAGGTTGTCAGCGGTTTGCGTAATTTGTCCGGTTGGATTCCATAGATAAGAATAGGGGGGTGTTCCTCCTGATGGATTTGCAGTTGCTGATCCGTCATTGCCTCCGATACTTGTGGCATTAGAACTGATGATGTAATTATTGATAACTGTTGGCTGGTAGATGGTTGTCATAGCGATAGACTGACAACCTGATCCGTCAGTTACAGTAACTTCATACACACCTGATTCCAGATTGGTTGCGGTTGCAGTTGTCTGAGAAGGTGTAGAATTCCACTGATACGTATAGTTCCCGTCTCCTCCTGATGCCTGAACAGTTGCTTCTCCATCAGATCCATCGTGACAGCTGACATCCGATTTGCTAATAATTTGAGCATCAAGCGAGGAGCAAAGCGGGTTACTTACTACGGTGCTACCTTCGACAACACAACCATTGGCATCAGTTACAGTTACTGTGTGAATACCATAACATAACCCTGTAGCTGTAGTTGTGGTTTCTCCGTTAGACCATAGAATCGAGTAGGGAGGTGTTCCAAAGTTAATGGAGACCGTAGCATTTCCATCACATACAGCGGGATTGGGATCGGAAGTCGGATTACTGGAAAGTTCAATGGTTAATTGTTCCGGTTCCGTAACCAATACGGTGGTATATTGACTACAGCCATACTGGTCTTCTACGAGTAGTCCATAGGTCCCGGCGGTAACAGACAGTAGTGAATTTGTTGACCCTGTGGACCAGGAGTAGGTATAAGGAGCAGTTCCTCCGGAAACATTAGCATCAAGAACAGTTGATTCATTCGTACATTGAATAGGAGAAAATAGCGGGTTAATTACAACCGTGTCTGAGAAGAATATGGTTACTTCATCTGAAGCATTTGTGCATCCTCCCCCGGCACCTGTTGATGTTAGTGTGAGTGTTACAAATCCAGCATTTATTTCACTGGCAGAAGGAGAATAGATTGTTAGCAATGCGTTAGCGTCAGGATCGAAAGTTCCTGATCCACCTGACCAAATTCCTCCGGTTGCGTTTTCAACAGACCCGGTTAAGAAAACATCGGGAGACTGGGCGCATACGGTTTGATCAATACCTGCGTTAACGATAGGAGGTTCGCTTTCGGTGACGGGAACTGAAAGGTAATACGAAGGACAAGTCGGGCTATTTAAACCATCGGCTACCTCAACTGTATAAGTTCCTTGAGAGGAGGCAGTGTAAGCATTACCTGTACTAACAACGGAACTGGAACTGTTTCTCCACGTATATGAGTAATTCATGTCACCTCCTGTACCAGCTGCAATGAGGTCAACACCTGCGCCTCCCTGACAGAAGGTTGCCGGGTTGGGTGAGACAGAAGCACCCAACGCTTGTCTTGTGTATAAGCGTATTGTGTCACAAGAGGCATAAACACCACAAACGGAAGCTATAGGAGATCCGCAGATTTCATAATCGATCCATTCTGGAGTAGTGAGTCCCGGAGTAAAAGACGGTGTTGAACAATCGGTACAACTCAAAAGTGAATTGAAGACTCCCGGAGTGATCTCTCCTGATGACGAATTGATGGAGCGAATGACGATACTTTCCAACCCATATATATTCATTGGATAACTACAGCCTATACGGGTTGTTGCATCCTCCGGGAAAATAGGTTTGGGAATCTGACGGAGATAGTATTTTACCTTGTTACTACCCGGTTTGTGATACGTAATTTTGTGGGGGCCTTCGCCGGTTATACAGGCGGTTTGTCCTCCGGCGATATCAGTGCCACAGGCTCCCGGGGTTGAAAGATCACCGCCGGATATAATATTGTAGAAACCAGAGCCTCCCGGATCTGCATAGCCAGGGGCGATTCCGATTTCAACCATGGCAACATCAGGATGCAGAGTGACATAAAAGGAGACATAATTTTGATTATTATCGTCTCCACAACACTGGCCGTTTCTGGTGATTTCCGGTGTTGTATATGTGCTGTCAGGATTTGAACTCAAATCCAGAGTGAAAAAAGGCACTGTAGATTGACATTCGGGCAGTTGACTTTGACCAACCAGTACATTCTGGTTGAGTACAACTGTGGCTAGAATAGCCAACACTTTTATGAAAGTGTTTTGATTTGGGGTGGTAAAATTTTTCATAAGGCATACTCATTTCCTTTAAGTTACGACGATGTTGATAGGGTTAAAAATGACTTTTGTCAGGTTTATAAATTTGTTCGTCGATATGAAGGAGATGAGTACCTAAAAACAAAGGGCGGAATATAATTCCGCCCTTTATCATTTTTTATAAGAATCCCTTATTTTTTCACTACACGCTGAACTGAAGTTCCTGAAGTGTTAGAGATTTTAATTAAATACATACCTGTGTTTAATTCAGAAAGATCAAGTTTAGTTGATGCTCCGTCGAAAGAACTGCTGATAACCAACTCTCCTGTAAGGGCATAAACATCAATCGAAGATTCATTGAAGTTAGAAGACAAGCGAATTACAACTTCTCCGTTAGAAGGGTTTGGAGCAATAGTGAAAGAAAGAAGTGTATTTTCATCCAATCCTACGGTGCTCATATCTTCTCCATCACAGTCTTGATCAATTCCATCGTTAGGAATTTCAGTAGCTCCCGGGTAGATTGTTGCGTCATTGTCGTCACAATCATCTCCTGTTAGTGAGTATCCGTTTCCTGGATCTTCACAGAATTCAACTGCATCTCCTGTTCCGAATCCGTCACCGTCACTGTCAACAAAGTACTCAGTGAATTGTAGCCCATTATCAATTGAACCGTCACAATCGTTGTCTTTCCCGTCACAGATCTCAGTCGCTCCCGGATTAACAGTGTTGTCGTTATCATCACAGTCACCACCTACTAATACATATGTATTTTCTGAAGGAGCTTCACATGCCTGAACAGTTGTTTCGTCAACTCCGAATCCATCGTTATCAGCATCAAGATACCATATTGTATTAGGGTTGATATCTGCGTCCGTATCATCGCAATCATCATTATTTAATACATATCCGGCTCCCGGATCAGTACAGAATTCAGTACCTGTTCCGGCACCAAATCCATCATTATCCTGATCTTCATAGTAAAGAGTACCTGTTGTAATGTTGGCGTCAGTATCATCACAATCACTGTCGTTTGTTGCGTAGCCAACTCCAGGGTCAGCACACAAAGACTGTGGGGTACCTGTTCCGTATCCATCTCCATCTGCGTCAACATAATAATCTGTGAATTGAAGACCGTTGTCGATTGACCCATCACAATCATTGTCTTTACCATCGCAAATTTCAGTAGCTCCAGGGTAAACCGTGTTGTCGTTGTCGTCACAATCACCACCAGTTAGGATATAATTTCCTCCCATTGGCTGTTCACAAGTTTGAACTGTCGAGTTGTCATCACCAAATCCATCGTTGTCAGCATCAAGGTACCAAATTGTATTTGGGTTGATAGTTGCATCCGTATCATCACAATCACCGTCATTGTCAACATATCCTTCCGGTGCAGAACAAGCCTGAACACTTTCGTTCATATCACCAAATCCATCTCCATCTGCATCAGCGTAGAAAGTAGAAGGAGAGATAGTGTTTTCAAAACCGTAAACAGTTACATTATCATTTCTCCAGGTTGCACCTCCTGTACCTTCCATGTTTGTAATATAAAAACGGAAAGTAACAGCACCAATATTTTCAAAATCAACAGGTAGTAAAACGGTTGCCGTTTGATCTGAAGTGTTGGATTGACCAGTAGCAACATCAGTAGTATAGTTATCCAAACTTGAACGTAGTGTCCAGGTTGGTGTTCCTCCTGATCCACTGTTTCTGTGAAGGAATTCGATTTTTGTAAGTGTTATCTCGTAACAATCAGCAGGTGTGATTGTAAATTCGTTGTATTGTGTATCATCCAAGGTCGATGTCTGATTCCAACCGGAACGATTAAAGTATCCTGACCCGGAATTACAGTTTGTATTACTTGACCCGTAATCAGAGAAAGTAACGTTTGTTGAGATTACTGTTGCTGCAAGATCCTGTGTGTTACAGTCTGAAGACCCGTTAAATTCGTAAATTCCGAATTGTGTACCCAAAGCAGAAGCATCCTGTCCGTCACAATCCTGATCGATACCGTCGTCCATTATTTCTGTAGCTCCCGGGTAAATCGTATTATCGTTATCATCACAATCGTCAGCGTTTGCAGAGTATCCGGCTCCTGGATCTGCACAGAATAAAACGGCTGTTCCAGCTCCAAAACCATCTCCGTCAGCATCTACGTAGAAAGGTAGAGAAGCTTCTCCGATTGCAGGGTCTGTATCATCACAATCATCCGCATTATCAACATAACCGACTGGTACTGTACATGCTTCTGTTGTTGAGTTTGGATCTCCAAACCCATCATTATCAGTATCCGCGTAATATGTATATCCGGAAACAATAGTCAGTGTAAGGTTAACTGTTTCATCGCACCCAGGTCCGTTAGCATCCGCTATAACATGTTGATAGGTACCTGAAGATGTTAATGTTGTTCCATAGAAATCATAGGATTGACAAGCTGTCTCTGTAATGTTTGACTCTGTATCGCAAGAAGTTCCTGTGTACGATGTCCATTGGAAATCGTCAATCATTACCCGTTCTCCTGAAACGCGGCTAACGCGAACAGCTATATTCGTAGCCGCAGAGTTAATGGTTCCTGAGAAATTTACAAAATCACTTTGGTCATTAAGTGTTGTTACGTTAATATTTTCAACAAGCACCCAGTTTGCGCCTTCATCTATAGAGTACTCCAATACATAAACTGCTTCTGGACTATTATCCCATCTTCTGATATTTAAGTTGAAATCAGATACTCCTCCGCTAGCCACAGTTGCCGTCCAATAAGAACCTGTTGCATCTCTGAGTCTCCACGCATAGGTTCCGTTTGCACCGGCAAAACCGTCTTGTGCAGCCGTCGTTTGTTTAAAGGCGTTGTTACTTATAGCATGAAAAATTCCATCGGTGTACTCACGTGTTCCATAGCCACTGGAAGGACCTGTCCATTTGGTGTCATCGTCAAAATCAATGGTTGTGGTTACCTGGGATTTTCCTGAGTAACCAATTCCTATTGACAAAGTCAACAGGAGGATAGAAAGGTAATTAAATCTCATAATATACTATTTTTTGCAAAGGTCTTATTTTTATTTGAAATAGACTGTTATGAGAACATTAAACTCTTCACAATGTTGGGTCGGGTTTTTAACAAGGTTTAACAGGGGGGTGATTGAAAATGCGTAAATTTGTAGTATGAGAAATTCATTTTTTTTGTTACTCTCCATATCACTTACTTTGGGGGCTTGTTCAGAGGAAAAAAAAGAAGAATATGTAGATTGTGAGCGTCTTAATCTGGACGTTGCTTATAATCATCTGTATGAGACGGACCGGACGGTTCCGTATAACGGCGTTTGTAAGGTTTTTTATCCGAACGGAAATGTCAAGCAGGTACGAGAAATTGTTGATGGAAAGAACCATGGTAGATTTGAATTATATAATGAAGGAGGAGTTCTCGTAGAAGAAGGAACTTTTTATGAGAATTTACATCATGGGATTTTTAAATATTACAATGATGAAGGGGAATTGATAGAGCAGGTTGAATATGCGCTGGGTCGTCCTAAACGGTAATTGTTTTTGACCTATCTTTGTTCGTATGACGGTAAAGGCAAAAAAGCACCTGGGACAACATTTTTTGAATGCCCCGGAAATTTGTCAGCAGATAGCTGATGAGTTAAAAAATGAAGGAGAGGCGTATAAAAAGGTCCTGGAAATTGGTCCGGGGATGGGGGCGTTGACGACCTATCTGTTAAAACGAAATGATTTTGACACGTATGTTATTGATGTTGATACAGAGTCAATTGATTATTTAAAGTCCAATTTTCCGGATCTGAAAGACCGGATTTTTGAAGGGGATTTTTTAAAAGAAGAGTTTGATCGGTATTTCGGTGCCGAACCTTTTGCCATTGCCGGAAATTTCCCCTACAATATTTCTTCTCAGATTCTTTTCAAAATAGTTGAAAATAGAGATCAGGTTCCAGAAGTAGTTGGTATGTTTCAGAAGGAAGTTGCCGAGCGGGTTGCAGAAGGCCCCGGAAAGAAAGCATACGGAATTTTAAGCGTATTTCTTCAGGCGTTTTACGATATCAGGTATTGTTTTACTGTGGATGAACATGTTTTTACACCTCCTCCCAAGGTGAAGTCGGGGGTGATTCGAATGGTCAGAAACCAACGCGAGCAACTTGATTGTGATGAAGAGTTGTTTAAGAGAGTAGTTAAAATGGCTTTTAATCAAAGAAGAAAGACACTGCGAAACTCTCTGAAGCCGTTACTTACAGGATTGGATACTTCGGAAGAAATATTTAGCCTCCGTCCTGAGCGATTAGCAGTGGATGATTTTATCGAATTAACGAATAGGGTAGATAGAAAATAAATAAGGCCCGTGAAACGGGCCTTTACTAAGATTCTTTTATCTGTTGCTAGTATTCATCTTCGTTAAAGAAGAAGTCTTCTTTGGTTGGATAATCAGGCCAGATATCCTCGATACTTTCGTAAATTTCACCTTCATCTTCAAGGTCCTGAAGGTTCTCAACAACTTCAAGAGGAGCTCCCGTACGCATCGCGTAGTCAATCAGCTCATCTTTAGCTGCCGGCCATGGCGCATCTTCGAGGTAGGATGCTAATTCAAGTGTCCAGTACATAACTCTCCTTCTTTTAGTGGTTCCTAATTTTGCGCAAAAATAGATTTTTTGGCATTACAAACAAGTTTTTTTAGATTAATTAACTTTAATTGTATGATTTCTTTACACTTTTCTTTGTTGCTGACTTTCAGTTTTTAAGAAAGTTACGCTTCCTGTTTCTACATTCTGGGTGTCCACGGAATTTCAGTAGCACCTGTTTCACTAGTAAGCTTTCTTGATAAAACGAACAAATAATCACTTAAACGGTTCAGGTAGGCAATGACTTTCTCATCAATTTCTTCAGTATGAGATAATTCTATTACCAACCTTTCAGATCTGCGACAGACGCATCTGGCTATATGACAAAAGGAGACAGTTGTGTTTCCTCCGGGAAGAACAAAACTTCTCATGGGTTCCAGTTCTGCATCCATTTTATCTATGGATTCTTCCAGGTAAGCAATGTCTGCGTCATGTAATTCAGGGATTTTCATCTTAGAGCTTGGATCAGAAGCAAGAATTGCTCCGATTGTAAACAGTCTGTCCTGAATCTCCAGAAGTACGGTGATATGATCATCATTGAGATCTTGGTCGCGAATTAAACCGATGTGAGAATTTAACTCGTCTACCGTTCCATAGGTTTCGATACGTAGTGCATATTTGGGAACTCTTCGTCCGCCAATCAGTGATGTTTCTCCTTTATCTCCTTTACGGGTATATACTTTCATGATAAGTTCTTTTTGAAGTTATATATGAATATAAAAATGTTCTTTGAATTGTTCGGGGCGCAAGACTAATATTCCCATTCGAAGAAGGTCAATGGATACATGAAAGTTCTCTTGCTGACTGATCTCTTGCCAGGTCTGCCACATGTCGTCAGACCAGCGGATGTCATCCAATATCCAAATTGTATTATTATGTGTATATGGGAGTAATTGTCGTACATACTCTTTGAGTGAAGCTCCTCTGTGGTCACCGTCGATAAAAATCAGATCAAATTTTTCACCATCGTACCGATTCAGGTAATCCTTGAAGGTTTCCTGAATGAATTGAATCTGTTTTGAATGAACAGGGAAATTTTCGATAGTATAAGCCAGCGTTTCCTGACATCCTTCAATACTGATCAATTGTGCGTGGGGATTACCAAGGTGCAGGTACAGGGTTCCGGTGCCCAAAGAAGTGCCCATTTCAAGTATTCGTTTGGGCTGGTAGTATCGGGCCAGAGAGAAGAGGAGTTGACCATATTTTCTGCCAGACTTTCCGATGGAGTAAATCTCTTTAACCTGTCGTTGTTTTCCCAGCTTTTTAGATCCTGCTCCAAAATCTGCTACCTGAATGAGGGTCGCGTCCCGTTTTACGATTTTTTGATAGGATCGAATAATCTGTTGTTCTTGTAAATCCGGTTTATGCCGGATACATTTGTCTACAAATTCATAAACAAACGGAGAGTGAGTACCATGTCTCTTTTTTGATCTGAATACATAATAAAATATGGACGGAAGGCGTTTCATACCTTGCAAAAGAACGAAAAACTACGAATGAAACATAATATTTTGTTACTTAGCGACAGAATATAGCTTGTTATTTTTACGGAATGACTATTACAGACACGATTATATCACATCAAAGAGCGCAGGTTTTTGGAAATCATCCGAAAGTAAATCTGGTAGAACCCTGCCGTATTGGAAATGGAATACTACAGGTAGCACCCGAAGTGAAAGAGTATTACAGGAAGTTGTATAATTCCTCAAAAGAACTCCCGGGATTCTTTATTCCGGCGTCAGGATCGGGATCACGGATGTTCCAATTTCTATATGATTTTATAGAAGAGCCAAATGATGTTAATCGGGGACAGGTAGAGCGATTTTTAAATCACCTGGAGGATTTTGCTTTTTACCGCAAGATAGATCGTTCGATGAAAGATACACTTGAGAGTGGTCGGGTGGAACTGTCCGATTTTGTAAGATACATAGTTAGTGGAGAAGGTTTAGGGCTTGGTATGTTACCGAAAGGCCTGGTGCCATTTCATTATTATGGTTATTTCATTCTAAACCCTTTTCAGGAGCATGTATTGCAGGCGGCAACTTTGAATGGGGGTATATCTAAATCACATTTTACTGTTAATCCGAAGTTTAAACAATTGATAGCCGATTCAATAGATGAAGTAAGAAGGCTTTCCGGGTATGATATTGTTGCTGAATTTTCTTGTCAGGATGAAGATACGGATAGTATTGCCTTTTCTATGGACGGGGATATCGTTGAAATTGAGCCGGGAAGAGCCTTGACCCGTCCTTCAGGTCATGGTGCACTATTGGAGAATCTGAATGAATTGGATGATGCAATTTTATTCATAAAGAACATTGATAATGTACAACATGGTAGTGTTTCTGACCATTCTATGAATGATTTTCGTTTGTTGGGAGGAATACTTCTGGAATTGAATCAAAAGTTGAGACAGGTTATATCCGGAGACGAAGTCAATAGAGAGGCTTTGAAATTGCTTATTTCCGAATATCAGCTAGAGTATTCAACAAGGTTTGTTGATGAATGGACAGATGGCGAGTTGATCGATTGGATGAATCGTCCGAGAAGAGTGTGTGGGATGGTGAAAAATGAAGGGCAACCTGGAGGAGGCCCTTTTTGGGTAAAGAATAAAAAAGGACACGTTTCGAAGCAAATCGTTGAAAAGGCACAAATCTCAAATGAAGGAGAGCAATTTACGGTTATGGTGAAGAGTTCTCACTTTAATCCGGTTATGCTGGCTTGTGATGTTCATGATTTGAATGGGAATAAATTGAACTTGAAAAATTTCAGAGATGATGATTCCTATTTTGTTGTTCGAAAGCGCTATCATGGCAAAGATATTCTGTTTGCAGAACAGCCCGGATTATGGAATGGAGGTATGGCAGACTGGATGACTGTTTTTGTTGAAGTATCAAGTCACTCATTTTCACCTGTGAAAACAGTTTTGGATCTTCTGGATACTGCGCACAGATAATATAGAGGTTATTTTAGTAGCGAAGAATGACTTTTATCACTTTTCGTTCGGAATTCTACAGAAAATTCGTTTACTTTAGTAGCGAAATCTAGGCGAAGTGGAAGGAATTTACAAAATTGTATTTGAATCTATTCTTGAAGGGCTAATACTGGTAGATCATACAGGTGTTATTCGCCTGATAAACCCCCGTACCGAGGAAATGTTTGGTTATGGTGAGGGAGAACTGATAGGAAATGTGATTGAGGTTCTTATCCCGGGACGTTTTCATGGAGTACACCAACAACACAGAGACTCATATATTGAACGACCTTCAAAAAGGAATATGGGGTCGGGGATGAATTTGTGGGGAAGAAGGAAAGATGGTTCCGATTTTCCGGTGGAAGTAAGTTTGAACTACATCAAAAACTCGAAAGAAGAAACCATGGTTCTTGCATTGGTTTCTGATATTTCAGTTCGTAAAAGAGCACAGGATGAGGTATTAAAGATGAACCAACATCTGGAGGAACTGGTAGAGGAACGCTCGCGGGCATTATTTGAAAGTGAGCAGCTATATAAGAGTATTGCCAAGAATTATCCTTCGGGAATAATTTACATTGTAGACTCAGAATACCAAATTCGTTTTGTTGAAGGAAAAGAACTGGAACGACATTCGAAGCGATCGGAGGAGTATATTGACAAGAACTATCCTTCTTTATGCGTCGAGGATTCAGAAAAAGTAAAGGAACTTCTCGATAATCTTCAGGAAACCGGCCTGGCCGAAATGATTGAAATCTCAAGAAATGACCAGTTTTACTCTGTTAGTGCTATTTTGCTAAATGACTCTTCAGGTAATGTATCCAATATATTGGTTGTAGAAAATAATATCACGCAACAGCGAAAGAATGCAGAACATCTGGAGAATAATCTCAGAGAGGAAAGGCAATTAAGTGAATTGAAATCCCGATTTGTCTCAATGGCATCGCATGAATTCAGAACTCCGCTTACAACCATTTCCTCATCAGCCGGACTCATTAAACGGTATCTGGAGAATAATAATTCGGAACGAATAGAAAAACATGCAGATCGGATCAGGAATACAGTTGGACATCTTACAAATCTGTTGAATGACTTTTTGTCTCTTGAGAAATTAGAGTCCGGTAAGCAGGAGGTTAAGCTCTGTGAATTTGATTTACAGGAATGTATCCGGGAGATACGAGAGGATATGATGGGAGCGGTTAAAGAGGGGCAACAAATTACTCTGAACGGAGATGCTGTTTCCGTCTACTCTGATCCTTTCTTTGTGAAAGGAATTATGATTAACCTGATTAGTAATGCCAGTAAATACTCACAGGAGGGAAGTCCGATAGAGGTTGAATGGTCAGAAGATCAGGGGGGAATAGAGATCGCCGTTCGTGATCACGGTATAGGAGTGCCGGAAGAAGAACAAGAACTAATGTTTACGCGCTTTTTCAGAGCTAAAAATGCAACAAATATCCAGGGAACCGGATTAGGTTTATTCATTGTCCGAAAATATTTGGACATGTTGAACGGAGAGATTAGCTTTGTTAGCAAGAATAATGAAGGAGCTACTTTTATTGTTAAAATACCCGCCACAAACACATGAAAAAAATAGTAGTAATAGAAGATAATACAGAAATGCGCGAAAATATTCAGGAGATTCTTGAATTAGCGAATTATCAGATAAAAACAGCAGAAAACGGAAGAGCAGGAGTTGAACTGGTGAAAAAAGAGATGCCTGACCTGGTTTTATGTGATATTATGATGCCGGAACTGGACGGTTATGGAGTTCTGTATTATCTTTCAAAGAATGCTGAGACTTCGGCTATTCCTTTCATTTTTCTTTCTGCAAAAGCAGAAAAGTCAGATATGAGAAAGGGGATGACCCAGGGTGCAGATGATTACCTCACAAAGCCGTTTAATGAAATGGAATTGCTGGATGCGATTGAGACACGGTTAAAACGTAGTGAGGCAATTAAAGAACTGGCTTCAGGGCGTCCGAATTTGGATGAGTTTGTTCGCAAGACACAGTCTCTGGAAGGTCTGAAAGAACTGGCGCTAAATGCAAGAACAAAATTGTTTACGAGAAAGGAACAGATTTTCTTTGAAGGAGATACTCCGACTTTTATTTATTACGTTCTGGAGGGTAAGGTTCGTACGTATCGGGTAAATGATGACGGAAAAGAGTTTGTAACGGAATTGTATTCTCCCGGAGATTATTTCGGATACTTTGAGCTGTTACAGGATCAGCCTTATACGGATTATGCATCAGCATTGGAAGATACGAAGCTTGCGCTTATTTCCAGAGATGAATTCTTTAATGTTATCCTGGCAAACAGGGAGGTGGCATCCTCATTTATGAAACTCCTTGCCAATAACATTTTGGTTCGCGAACAGGAATTGATTGAACTGGCGTATGATACCGTGAGAAAAAGAGTTGCGAATGCTTTAGTTCGTTTGTATGATAAATACAGTGAATCTGCAGATAATCGTTTCGCTATGGCAATTTCCAGAGATGAGTTAGCTTCTATTGTAGGTACAGCTACTGAATCTGTGATCCGGATTTTATCCGAATTTAAGACCGATGGATGGATCAATGTTCGGGGTTCAATGATAGAGATAGTGGAAATCGAAAAGCTGAAAAATTTCAGATTCTGATTCTACCCTTTTAGTAATCCGTAAAGATAATATACAGAGAATACCAGTAAATAAATAATGCCGGCATAGCTTACTATTCGTAAAAATAGTCCCGGAGCATTAGCAGAACCAAGAATGTCTTTTTGTACGATTCTGAAGTTCAGAATAGCAATAACCGGAGCAATAAGGAAGGAAAGAATGGTAGAGATGTTTAGTATTCCTTTTAATCCGTTGGGAGCATTAAGAAAGGAAAGTAATAAAAGTAACCCTCCTATTGTTAAGAGGATCAGTGTCGGTCGATACATCTGATTGGGACGTAATTCCCGGGTAGAGAGTAATGAGAGTGAATAGCTGATGCTTCGGCTATATCCATCCAGTACAGTTATGAAAGTAGAAAACATGATGGAGAAAGAAGCTGCTGAAATGATATACCTGACCCATTCACCTGCTGTACGGGTATATATGCTGACCACAAATTCACTAACTTCAGCCGGTTTTGAAGGCATTTTTTGCCCGGTGCCATAAATTAAAAATGCCCCTGTTATCATAAAGAATACTGCCAGAGTAGCTGAAGCCCAATAACCTAAGTTAAATTCCCGGAGTGTTTCTTTCAATGTGGGTTTGTAACCGGAATAATTGATTCTTTCGACGGTCCAGATGCTATTCCACGCGGACAGGTCAAGAGCAGTAGGCATCCACCCCATGAGAGGCAGAAGGAAAGCCGTCATATCCTGATTCCATTCGGGAAAAAGCTGATGACCTCCTTTTGGTCCACCAACACAAACAGTGATAAATACGGTAACAGTTGTTATAAACAGAATTACTGCAAGAATTTTTATCAGACTGTCCAGTGTGGAAAACCTTCCGATCCATAGTATAGATGTAGAAATAGCAAACAGCAGATAGAGAGTGAAATGATTAATACCGGTTATTTCATTAAGACCAAATAAATGTTCCATGAATCCGTATGTGATAACACCAACTCCGGCAGTAACAAAGAACATCGATACAAATGTGATGAGAAGGTACAGGTATAACCATATTTTGTGAAGTTCGTAATATCCTTTTAGAATTGACGCCCCTTTTACGGATGCATATCTGGAACCGTACTCAAAAAAGGGAAACTTTAAAATATTGGCAAGTAAAATAGCCCATAAAAGACTCAGTCCAAATTGAGCGCCTGCCTGTGTCGATTGGACCAGGTGAGAAACTCCGATGGCTGTTGAAGCAAAGAGAATTCCAGGGCCAAGTACTTTCTTCCAGTTCGTATTCATAAACAGTTTGGGGTGATGCTTTTATTCGTTAAACCAACAAGGTATACAGAGTTCGGATTCAGTTGCTTTTTCCATTTCATTAGGGAGTGCATAGAAAAAGTCGAATCCTGTAAGACTTTCAAGAGAGTCAACCGACAATGCAAAGTTGGTGAGGGGAGCGGAGGATGACGTATTCTCCAGAACAAAAGCAATGCTCTGTACATTTCCAGATTTAGAAACAGACAAAAGTGCTTTGTAGTAGGCTTTTGGGATACTGACACCTGCGCCGATGCAGGGCAATGAATCCTTGAGAACAGGACCTGTCGTGATGAAAAGAGTTGTGGTGTCATTGACCCAGTTTCTTACCTGTTCTTCCAGTCGTTTCCAAACTCCTCTGTTGAATGCTGGAATTTGGGGACTGATATTACTGAAATAAAAAGACTCGCGCATGGAGGTTTCAGACCAGGCCATGTCCGCAGCAGGAGCCAGATGTCCTCTGTCGTAGCCACTTTTTTTATAGTCGGAAACAGTTGCTGTTCCACTTTGTATCAATGGATCGGGTTTAAAGTTGTCTGTTCGTGAAACTACTTTTTTCATTCTTGAGGAATCAAGGTAATAACAGATCCACCGGGATTGTTTATGTTGCTCGGCGTAACAGAGGCTAAACCCTGAATGATGCAGAATAGTTGTTGTATCCTGAGAGTAGGGAAGAAAATTGGATTCGAAAGTTAATAGAGAGTCCTCCGAATGATGTGCTAATAGTTGATCTCTTGTGACTTGAGCGGGGAGTGAACAGGCCGATAAAACTAAAAGAAGTAAAAATGAAAAGGGATATCTAAACACTTTTTTGGTGTCTAAATTATGAAAAACGACTAGTTCGTCAAACTTGTTTCGGTATTTATTTGTTTGGTATCCAGTTTTTTCATCCCTACCCGTAAAAAATAATAACAGATAAGCGCTGACATGATGTCTGCAGCCGGAAAGGCATACCAGATTCCTTCAAATCCTGCGAAGAGCGGAAAAATCAAGACGAAAGGGGTCAGGAAGAAAAATTGTTTTGTCAATGCCAGAAACAAGGCAGGCATTGCTTTACCTATTGCCTGGTAATAACTGGAGCCAATCAATTGAAAGATTACCACAGGAGTTGCAAAGAAAATGACAAAGATTGCCTGAGGCGCATAATGTAGTAGATCAACTTCCTGCTCATTCGCAAAAATAGTAGGAATGAAATTTGATCCTAGCAGTAAAAGTAAAGTAAGGAATCCTGCGATAATCAAGCCCCATACAATTGCCAGTCGTACTACTTCTTTTACCCGTTTATAGGATTGGGCTCCGTAATTGAAGCCGGCTATCGGAATAAAACCTTGCGAAAGACCGATCAAGGGAAAGAAAGCAAACATAGCGATTCTATTAGGGATGGCATAAATACTGATAGCCGTTTCTCCTCCTATTCCGGCCTGGTTTCCATAATAGAACAGACTATGGTTCAATACAATTGTCAGTAAACTGATAGATCCCTGTCTCATTAGGCTGACAAGCCCCAATCGGGTAATTTCGTTGACAATATTTTTCTTTAGCCGGAAGAGAGAAGGGGTAACCCGAAGTTCTGTTTTTCCGCTTAGATAATAAATGATCATAAAGCTTCCCGCAGCGACATTGGATAATGTTGTAGCCCAGGCAGCTCCTTCTATTCCCATATCGAATAGGACAATTAAAACCCAGTCCATGAACATATTAACAACGCTGGGGATTATTAGTATGAGCATAGCCACTCTGGGTTTGCCTTCAGCTCTAAGGTTATTGTTTGCCATCATGGCAAGACTCAGAAAAGGGATTCCCAGTAATGTAATAAGGTAATAGCTTTCAGAGTACGTGAAAAGATCTCCTTGCGCTCCGAATAATGTAATAATCGGTTGATAGAAAATATATCCACCTGCGAGAATAATTGTGATAAGAATGAGGGTCAGTGAAATCTGATTATTAAAAGTTAATTGTGCCTTTTCCTGATCTTTTGCTCCAAAAGCTCTTGAAACGATGGATGAACCACCGATTCCGATTGCCATTCCTACAGAAGACATAAGGAAAGAAATTGGCATAACAACAGAAATAGCCCCGATCGCTAATTTTCCGATGTACTGTCCGACGAAAATGGTATCCACAACCATATTGAGCGTCATAACCATGAAGCCGATTGCTGCAGGAATGGATTGTGAAGCCAGAAGTTGAGGAATACTGCGTGTGCCTAAGTCTTTCGATTTACTCATTTTATGCTACTTGCCTAAGTGGTAAAATATTACCATGGTAAATTTAGTGTATTTTCTTCGATGGATTTGAAATAAAAATGTTAAGAATACTTAATGCTGGATATTGCTATCAGAAGATGAGCTGCTTAAGGTATTATAAAGAGATTGAAAACAATAGACCGGAAGTTTTTTTGTTTTTTACCGAAATTGTACCCCCTTGCCCCAAAACAAATTGATTGACAATATATAACCCGAGTCCGGCTCCTTTCGAATTACGGGTTTCTTCATTTTCAAGTCGGAGAAAACGTTGAAAAATACTCTTTAACTTTTCTTCGGGAACTCCGGGGCCATTATCGGAAAAGTCCAGATGAAGTCTGCCTTCTGATAATTGGCAATGAATAGTTATTTCGCAATCCTTCCCTGCATATTTGAGTGCATTTTCTGTCAGGTTAGACAGGATAGTATGAAGAGCAAACTTGTCTGTTTTGTACACAAGATCTTTCGGACAATCAATGGAAACTTTGCAGGTATCGAACGCACATACGGATGAGGTAACTTCTTCTATTGTTTCGGAAATTGTAACTGGCTCCGGATGAAAACGAAAAGCCTGATTCTCAATTCTTGCAACCGTAAGTACATTCTCAATCATGTGTTCGAGACGACTGTTTTCCAGAAGTGCTTTTCTGAGTATTTCATCGCGCTTTTCTTCTTGTAAACTTCTTTTTCCAAGTGTTTGTAGGTACAGTTTTACAGCTGCGATTGGCGTTTTTAATTCATGGGTTATTGAAAGAACAAAGTTCTGCTGTTTTGCACTGAGTTCAAGTTCCTTTTTAATGGAGGATTGTATTTTCCATAATCCGAAAAACACAATAATGAAAAACACAGTGCCTTCGCCCAGGATCATCAAAGCACGCTTACTCAAGTGTTCAGGATCATTATTTAACTCCTGAGTAAGATCAATGAGATGAAATCCCCACCACCCGAATTGTAATAATACATAGGCGGTTAACGCGTAAAATATGACAGACGTTTGCCTTCTCATAGGCTGCTTTAGTCTTTAGTATGCCCGCTCGTTCTTCCCTTCAACATAGTTAATAAACGCGCGGTTTACTACTTTGTTTCCTCCCGGAGTAGGGTAATTCCCTGTGAAATACCAGTCTCCCAGATTTTCAGGGCAGGCTTTGTGCAAATCTTCTACTGTTTGATAGATAATCTCAACCTCCGCATGAATATCTGGAGGAGTTAATAATTCAGCTATTTTCTGGGATACTTCCTCATAGGAGAAATGATCATATATTTCTTTGACGTAATTCTTGATCTGTTCTTTCGGAAGAGCTTCCTGTTCTTTACACTTCCTGTAAACTTCATCAATTACATACGATTTTCCGTTCTCTTTCAAAAGCTCTATTATGGCCTGAAAAGCAATAAAATCCCCCATTTTTGCCATGTCGATTCCATAACAGTCAGGGAAGCGGATTTGAGGCGCAGACGAAACAACGATTATTTTCTTAGGACCAAGACGGTCAAGTATTTTCAGAATACTTTGACGGAGAGTGGTTCCCCGAACGATAGAGTCGTCGATAACAACAAGGTTGTCTTTATCTCGGACAACAGACCCGTATGTTATGTCGTAGACATGAGCAACCATATCGTCACGGGCATCATCTTGTGTGATAAATGTTCTGAGTTTAGCGTCTTTAATTGCTATTTTCTCGATGCGTGCGCGTTGATAAATAATACGTTTGAGTTCTTCTTCGGGTGGGTTGTCTCCCAGTTGTTTTATCTTGTCAAATTTTCTATCGTTCAAATGATCCTCAAGACCTTTGATCATACCGTAGAAAGCAGTCTCCGCTGTATTCGGAATAAAAGAGAATACCGAATTATCCAAATCATAATCGATTCCCTTTAAAACCTGGGAACAAACAAGATTCCCCAGTTTTTTTCTTTCATTATATATGTCATGGTCATTCCCTCTTGAGAAGTAAATGCGTTCAAAAGAACAGCTTTTTCGTTCAAGTGGTGTATTGATCAGCGTTTCAGCTACAGAACCATCTTTTTTGATAATAAGGGCATGCCCCGGCATCAGCTCTTTTATGGCTTCACGCTGAATATTAAATGCAGTTTGGATGACAGGTCGTTCGGAGGCAACAACGCAAACTTCGTCATCTTCATACCAGAATGCCGGACGGATTCCACTTGGATCTCTGAGGACAAACGCATCTCCATGCCCCAATAACCCCGACATTGCATAACCACCATCCCAGTCTTCAGAAGCCTTTTTTAGTATGTTTTCAATATTTAGTTGTGCTGAGATGCGCGCATAAATTTCTTCGTTAGAGTATCCCATCTTCTTATAATCCTGGAATAATCGTTCGTTTTCCAGATCAAGAAAATGTCCGATTTTTTCCATAACGGTAACCGTATCGGATTTTTCTTTCGGATGCTGGCCGATTGTTACGAGGACATTAAAAAGCTCGTCAACATTTGTCAGGTTAAAGTTCCCGGCAACTACGAGGTTTCGAGTCATCCAGTTACTTTGCCGCAGGAAGGGATGGCAACTTTCAATGCTATTCCTTCCGAAAGTTCCGTAGCGAAGATGTCCTAAAAACAGTTCTCCGGTGAATCCGGCGTTTTCTTTTAGGTACTCGACATCTTTTAATAATTCAGGACTTTTTTCTTCGATTTCTTTAAATCGTTGATTGATTTTGGAAAATATATCCTGAATGGGCTTTGCGTCTATTGAACGATGACGGCTGATGTATCGCTGCCCCGGCTTCATATTTAACTTGATATTTGCAAGTCCGGCTCCGTCTTGCCCTCTATTATGTTGCTTCTCCATCAGGAGATACATTTTGTTCAGGCCGTAAAAAGCTGTTCCGTATTTATCCAGATAAAATTGAAGGGGTTTTTTCAATCGTAAAAGTGCAATTCCGCACTCGTGTTTTATAGCATCGCTCATGACAAAAAGCTGATTTTTTTGCAAAAGTACGGTTTAATTTTTTTCTGGCATAACCATAAGGCTTTTATCCTCTGATATCCGGCTTTTCACTGATAGAATCAGGAAAAATGATAAAAAGCCGGGAAAAGGAAACTATTTGTGTTTTCTTACGTCTAAAGTTAAAACGTTACATTCGTGTAAACTAGATGATTAAATGTTGGTAAATTTAAAGACCATCCTTTTGCTTTTTGGTGCATTGATTTTATTCTCAGCTAATGCGCAAGTGTTGTTGCATCCTAACAGGGGGCAATGGCATGAGAATGTGCTGTACAAAACTGAATTGGTTTCAGGAGAAATTCTGATTGAAAAAAAGGGAATAACATTTAATCTGTTTGATTATCATAAGTCCCATACGCATGGCGATGAGGTACATGATCACACGAATGAACTTCCTGAGAATGCCTATCGACGTCATGTGATTCGAACAACATTTATGGGTGTAGAAGAACCGGAGGAGGTCTTGGAGAGAAGTCAGTTGAGTTATTACAGAAACTATTTTTTGGGGAATGATACGACTAAGTGGAAATCCAATATACACAGTGTAAAGGGAGCTGAATTGACAGAAGTTTATCCGGGGATTACTGTGGTGTATGAGGGAAAAGAAGATGTCTTAAAATATTCTTTTGTAGTGAATCCGGGGATTGATCCGGGAATTATTCGCTATAAGATAGAAGGAAGCGAAAATATTCAGATTTCAGAGGACGGGGAATTGCTTATTGAGTCTGTTTTTGGATTGATCAAAGAGTCAAAACCTGTTGCCTGGACAGTAGATGAAGAAGGAAATAGAAGGTCGGTTAGTTGTGATTTTGTATTGGATAAAGGTGAGGTTTATTTTGTTGTTGGAGAGTACGACAGAGAAAAAACACTAGTGATTGATCCGGAGTTGACGTTTTCTACATTTACCGGTGCAACTTCCGATAACTGGGGGTTTACAGCTTGCCCTGATCCATGGTCAAATTTGTACGGAGGAGGAATCGTCTTCGGTACAGGTTATCCTGTTACTGCTGGTGTTTTTGACGGGACGTTTAATGGAGGAGATATGACGGGGCAAATAGCCGGTTTTGATATAAGTATAACAAAATTTAGTCCGGATGGAACTCAGAATTTGTATAGTACTTTTTTAGGAGGATCCAGGAACGAAACGCCGCATAGTATTGTAACGAATGCAGTCGGAGAGTTGTATGTACTTGGGGCTACTGCCTCTTCGAATTTCCCGGTTACTACCAATGGATTTCAGACAACATTTAACGGAGGTGCAGCAGTCACGCCATTTTTATTTTTTAACGGATCAGATTTGTATATCGCAAAACTTAGTCCCGGAGGAAATACACTGTTGGGTAGTACTTATATAGGTGGGAGTAATAATGATGGGTTGAGTTACAGTAGTAATCTGGCCTATAACTACGGAGACTGTTTCAGGGGGGAAATCACGGTGGATGATAATTCCAATGTGTATTTTGCATCTACAACGCGGTCAGGAGATTTTCCAATGGCTTCAGGGAGTCTGTCAGGTTTACAGGATGCTGTTTACGGTAAATTATCTCCGGATCTATCTACACTAAACTTTTCAAGTTATTATGGAGGGTCTGGGTTTGAATCGGGAAATTCAATTCAGATTTCGCCAGGAGGAGATTTGTACATGGCCGGAGGAACGACAAGTCCGACATTGAATTGGGGACAGGGAGGTCTCAGAACAACCAGTATAGGTAATGAAGATGCGTATGTTGTTCGTATTAATTCAGTTACTGGTTCCGTGCTGAACGCAACGATCTTAGGTACGACTCAGTATGATCAGGGGTATTTCGTACAGGTTGATCTTGACAACAACGTATATGTCATGGGGCAAACAGATGGTAATTATCCGAATACTGGTGGTGTTTGGGGAATCCCGAACTCTGGACAGTTTATCCATAAACTTTCGACGAACCTTACGAATTCATTTTGGTCAACTACGATTGGAGCGGGAACAGGAAATCCGGAGATTTCTCCGACTGCTTTTCTTGTCTC
>NZ_CFIGVI010000042.1:0-2354 GCF_984588085.1 Wandonia sp. | reverse complement strand
GCCATAGGAGATACGGAGCCGATTGTTTGTCTTCCGAACCCGGTTATATTTCAGAATAGTTCAAGCAATGGAAACCAGTTTTTCTGGGATTTTGGTGACGGGAATACTTCAACAGAAATTAACCCTTCTCATTTGTATGCAGGTCCGGGGGATTATCAGGTGATGCTGGTAGTAATTGATACAAATAATTGTTATCAATCGGATACGGCTTATTTTGATATTTCTATTCGTGAGTTTGGTGGCGAAGTACAGGCGATATCTGATCCGGTTTGCCCTGGAACACAGGTTCAGTTATCTGCATCGGGAGGAGATACGTATGAGTGGTCGCCTGCTAACTTGCTGAATAATCCCAATATTGCTAACCCAATCGCCTCTATAGAAGAAACAACTACTTTTGAAGTTATTATTTCTAACGAATGCGGATCTGATACCTCCGAAGTGTTGGTTGAAGTATATGAGGCCCAACTGGAGATAATTGCCGATACGATTTTGTGTCGCGGAGATACGATTCCGGTTGATTTGAATCTTGGCAATTTGCAAAGTGTTGTTTGGTCACCCTCCGATGTGTTTTCAAACTCAGGCGGATACCCTACAACTATTTTTCCTGAAAATTCAACAACTATATCTGTTGATGGGATAACGACTGATGGCTGTGAGGTTTCCGGAGATTTGCATATACAGGTTGATACGATGGTTCCGGTGATTGATTTGATTGATTCTCTGGATCTGTGTTATGGTGATGAGGCGCTTATAATTGCATCAGGGGCAAATAGCTATGAATGGAGTCCGGATATAAATATATCTTCTCTCACAGATTCTGAGATTCGCGTATGGCCCGATGAAAGTATGTGGTACTACCTTGTCGGCTATAATACCTGTGGTGAAACTCCCGACAGTTTTTATGTGAATGTGATCCGTGTGGAGTCTCTCGCAGGAAATGACACTATTATTTGTCCCGGTGAGGTAGCTTTTCTGTGGGCAGACGGAGGTGTAGCTTACGAATGGACTCCTTCTGAAGGATTGTATCCACAGGGAGCTGCAAACGTAACTGTACAGCCTTCTTTACCAACTCGATACATGGTTTATATAACAGATGATACAGGTTGTACAGATACTGCAGGTGTATTTGTTGATTTATTTCCTCCGGCTTTTGTGCAAACTTCTCCCGACTATTATGGATTCCCGGGAGATCCTATTGATATTTCGGCAAAAGGAGTAGGAGAGGGAACTTATTCATGGAGTCCTTCTGAGTTTTTAAGCTGCCCGAATTGTCAGGAAAGCTCAGCTTACCCCGAAGAAACCATCACCTACACGGTTACTTTCGTCGATGAGAATGGATGTATTGCACAAGATGATATTACCATTCATTTTGACGCAATTATTTATGTGCCGAATACATTTACACCGGACGGGAATAAATTTAACGGCGTGTTTAAAGCAGAAGGGGGAAATATAAAAGAGTATAACCTGAAGATCTTTAATCGATGGGGTGAGATTATCTTTGAAAGTAATAATTTCAACATCGGTTGGGACGGTACTTATGGAGGGAAGATAGTACCGGATGGCACTTATATCTGGGTCATAGAGTACAAAGGACCGGATTTAATTCCTCATCGAATCAATGGTCATGTCAATCTACTCAGATAGACAGGTAAATTCGCCAAGAAAAATGAATAGAGAATATTTATTTAGATGAGCTATATAAAACGCTCATCCGCTTCCATAACATGCCCGCAATTTGAACACGTCCTTAGTTCCTCAGAAGTATAGAACTCTTTAAATCTCGGAAGAAAATCATTTTCGATATTTGAAAGAGGGAAGCGATATTCGTGAAGTTTTGTATTGCATTTTTCGCAGAACCACATCAATCCATCCTGTAAATCAGTTCCTTTCCGGACTTTTTCTATAACAAGCCCGACTGTATTCGCTCCCCGTATTGGTGAATGGGGTACATTTGCAGGAAGTAAAAACATTTCCCCCTGTTTGATAGGAATGTCTTTCGCTTTTCCATTCTCCTGTATTTTTACAAGTATATCTCCTTCCAATTGGTAGAAGAGTTCTTCCGACTCATTGTAATGGTAGTCTTTTCGGGCATTAGGTCCACCGACAATCATAACAATAAAATCACCAGCTTCTTTATACAAATTCTTATTACCAACCGGGGGTTTTAATAAGTCTCTGTTCTCGTCTATCCATTTCTGAAGATTAAAAGGAGCTGTCATACTAATTAACTTTTGTTGGGTGAATTTAATGAATTTTCATGACACAGGGAAAAATAGAAGTTTTTACAAAAGAATAGATACAAAAAAAGCGGGGAGCAATATATGCCCCCCGCTGATTCAATTATTTGTTAT
>NZ_CFIGVI010000041.1:0-27640 GCF_984588085.1 Wandonia sp. | reverse complement strand
TTGGATCAGGTGAGTTCAACGAACTATAGTTTGATAGATATGAACGGGGACAACAAGCCGGACATGGTAGATGCGCAGGACAATGCATCTGGTGTGGTTTGGTTAACCGGAGGCTCTGTACCTTATTGGAAAGTATATTTAAATGAATCAGAAACACCTAGTTATGCCGGGTTTGAAGAGGAAAGCGGACTTGAAAAAAGCTTAGTGGTTTATCCAAATCCTACGTCAGGTATAGTAAGATTGAATTTAGAGCATTTTGAAGGAGATAACCAAATTCGTATTGTTGATGGATTGGGAAGAGTTGTGCTGGAAGAAATGATTTCTGGAGGAGGGATTCATAAAGTTGATATGGGAGAATTCGAAACCGGAATTTATTTTGTCTCGGTTTTAAATGAGAATAAATCATATACGTCAAGAGTGGTCAAAAAATAAAATTATTTTCTGTATTAAAAAGCTGTGCTCAAATTTGAGCACAGCTTTTTAATTAATTATTTTTCTGAGGGGAAAGAATTGAAAATAAATAGATTCGATTATATTTGTTAAGTTAATTATTTGAGATACAACATTATGAATAGACTATTACTAGCTGTGGCATTAGTGTGGTTTAACCTGACGCTTATCGCCCAATCCGAGATTAAATATGACAACCCACCCAGTGTAAAAACAACGGATTACAGAATCGATGCGGTGGATATTGTAGCAACCGAGGATTACTGTAAATTAAAGCTGGTTATTCAGAATACAACTAAAGATGCTTATTTTCTTTTTGCTTCAGATGAGTTGGGTTTTGATTATGATGGAATTGGTACTTACTGGACAAAAAGAAGTAAAGAACTGGTGGTTTTTCCGGAAGACAAAGAGTCCAGGGTAATTAAAGTTGCGGGTGATATGGATTACCGTAAAGATCATTTTAACCTGTTGGTAAATGGTTTGAAAAAAGGCTTTTTCGGAGAGTATCTTTCAGGAAGTCCTTTTTCTATCAAAATGAATCAGGAAACAACGGTTGATTTGGATGGAATAAAATTGAATGTTGTGAAAGCTACCTCAAAAAAGGGAAAAGTTAGTTTGCAAATAGAAGTGTCGTATGAAAGTGATAATGACGACATGATTGTTTTTACACCTTCTTCCATACAATTTATGGCAAACGGAGAGCTTGTTACCATCGAAAGTAGCGATACTAAACCGGTAGCTTTGCGTCCTGGTGATACGGAAAAGCTGAAGTACTCTTTACTTTCAGAAGCAGATGAGATTATATGCCAGACTGACGGGGTCTTTGGGAGAGTAGATTTTACTCCAATTGAAGTGGATCCTGTTCGGGTTGGTTATCCGAAAGATGCTGTTTTTGTAGATGCAGTAAGTACTCCGACATGTGATCCGTTTATGGGGGCTCAAACCGGTATGATGAAAGTTAAGGTGTACAGCCCGGATGGAACTTGTTTCCGATTGGATATTGATGGTTTTCCTGTAATTAATAAAATGACCGGAAATGCTATAATATATGTAGATAGCGGGAGGAGAAGTTACAAATTGACTACATCAAAAGGAACAACGTATGAAGGGAAAATTATGGTGCCGTCAACACAATCCTATTCCCAAGTGGGGTATAAAGTGAAACCATCTAAGGATGGAGCTTACAGCTTGAAGTATGCAGCCAATGATCAAGTGATGACACAGGCAGCTATTCAGGAAAGACAGGACTTTTTCGATAAAGCGGATCGCGATAGACAAGAACGTTTGGATAATATGTTGAAGAAAGATGATGAGGAGAAGGGAACGCAAAACACTGCTTCAGGTTCTTCTTCCGGAGGAGATTGTTATGGGGAACCAAGTACAGGAATGACAGAACTTAAACTGAAAGTAACCTGGAAGGGAAATCCGGTTGCAGGACATGGAATAGAAATTCGTTATGGAGGTGTTGCAATAGGTAACTCTGTAACAGATTCGGATGGTGTTGCCAGAATTAAATCCAGTAAATATGATGATAAAATGCCTAAGGTAGATGTTTACGGTTGTAAAGGAAGTACAAACTGGTCAGTTAAAGGAGACTGGGTCGTTTTTAATAGTTCGGAATACTTTCATCTGGAACTGGATGAAGTAGCAAAAGTAATGGCAGAATTAATGGGAATGACAATTGATGAAATAGGAGCGGGTTGGGGAATGTAATTTCTTTCTAAAAATGCAGAATAAAATAAAACCGGAGCTTTACGCTCCGGTTTTATTTTGGGTTTATAGCTAGCTGCTACTTACTACTAACGGATTATTATTTTCTTGGATAATTCACTGATAGAATTGGGGCGAATAAAATAAATGCCCGGGGATAATTGATCCACAGAAATTTGTGTTTTTTCCTGAGCCTGAGCTGAAAAATGAAGGATTTCTGCTCCTGTCATATCTAACAGTGTAAAATCAGCTGATTCATTTGTTACAATTTCAAAATAGGTACTTGCAGGGTTGGGGTAAACCGAAAAACTGATTTTTTCGAGATCAGTAATTGAATTGGTGGTGCCTGAAGAAAGTGTTACACAATCGGAAGTGTCAGCGCACAAGCCCATTGTAATAATTAAGGCATATTCTCCTGATTCTGTTGCAGTATATGAGTTGGTTGTTGCCCCTTCAATCTCTGTTTCATCTGCACAGTTGATCCATTGGAATACATCTGCTATAACTTCTGATGAAGCTGTTTCACCATCTTCTGACACAGAAATAGTTGTGTTGATTTCCTCACAAACAGTAAGGTAAACACAGTCTGAAGTGTCCGAACAATAGCCGGTTGTGGTCATGAGTGCATAATTTCCGGATTCAGATGCAGTAAAAGAAGCAGTAACAGCACCTTCAATCAACGTCATATTATCACAATTGATCCATTGATAAGAGTCAGCGATATTTTCAGATGATGCAGATTTTCCGTTTGCAGAAACAGATACAATAACTTCTGTTGCAGGGCAGGGAGTGAGTGAGCCGAAATTGGGGCGTATATGCAATGAAAAATTAAAGTCCGTATTTAGATACTCAATGTTTGCCCAGGGTTGTCCAGGCCAGGAAACCCAAACGGTTCCCGGGGTAAACAACTCGTTTGAACGGTTTAATTTGAGCAGAGAGTCAAACTCTACAGCAGCAACCAGATAATCTCCGGGAGGAAGAATGAGTCGTTCGGAAATAGGAAGTGTATACGAAGCGGGATCAAGGGTTGTGTAGGTCAGGGTATCTGTTCCTCCTATAATTTGGTTTGGAGTACCTCCTGCCATATCAAAAATAACCGCAGCTATGGGTTCATCAGCATAACCTCCATTGAATCCCATCGTTATAGAAGTGATCGTGTCACCGGCGTCGAGATGGAACATTTGTCCCAGATAGCCAGTACTGATATTTGCCGAAATACCGATCTGACCATCTGTACTACCATTATCCCTTGCATAGGTACTATCAGAGATGATAATGGATGTAGCCAAGGAGTCATTATGGCTGAAAAGATCTGTTTCATCTACGGTTACATAGTAGACAAGGTTGAAAGTGTCGGCAATATCAGGAATAAATGAAGTGGTGGTTGTCAAAGAGGTAGATGTATTTCCTGAAACGGATGTAGGCAGACTTGTAAAAGAGAATACCTGTGCATCGGAAGAATTATACACATCTACGTGGAGAGTAACGTTTGTGAGTGAGGAGGAACCATTGTTTGTTATATCTGCCTGTAAGGGAAAAGAAGTTACCTGAGGAAGAGGAACCATTGTGTATTCTGATAGAGGAGAAATAGTCGTTATTGCAGCATCGAAAGAAGCTATTTCCTCCACAATAACATTATCAATTGCCAGCAGAAATTTGTCTGTGGAATTATTTCGGAAAGCAATCCAGATGTTTTCTCCTGCGAAAGAAGATAGATTCACGGTTTGTTGAGTCCAGTCAATATTTTCACTGGCAACAGAGAAAACCAGTGTCGAAGAAGTAATTTGATTTCCAATATCACCGGGACCTCCTGTTGGTCCACCGGGAGCAGAACTTTGGGTCATGACATATACTTCATATCCATCGGCAAAATCAGGATCATAAGCGACGGCATCCCAGGTCAACTTAGCATTTGCAGGCAAAGTCCCAATTAAGGGAGTCCACATCCAGTCATCAGAAGTACCTGCAGGCGAATACCAGGAAGTACTGAATGCAACCGAATCAGATGGGTTGAACTTATTATCTTCCCGTCTTATCCATGAACTATTGATATAACTAAGACTGGCATCGGGAGTTCGGTTATCAACGTTACGTAATGTCCATCCGGGAGGAAAAGTGTAGGTTCCCGGACCGCCTTCGGTAGAACCAGGGATTTGATTAAAATCTTCGCTGAAAATTACCTGAGTGTTTGCATTGGTACTCAGAACAAATAAAATGAGGATTGAAAAAAGATGTTTCACTTGAAAAATAGTTTTTGTTATTGTATTGAAAATGAAGTAACTGTTGTTCCTGTGCTCAGAAGGTAGAAGCCGCTAGGTAGAGATAGTTTAAACTTCTGCATTTGGTTGGTTATTGTCGTTCCCCACACACGCTCTCCGAGTGTATTAAAGATGTGTATTGTTTGGCTTTCTGGAATAGTAATAAAGTGAATAGTAAATTCTCCGTCATTGGGATTTGGGTATAAAACAAAATTAGGGGTATTATTTTCTGGTAGCCCAACACTATTTATAGCAATACACTCCGACGTATCTGTGCAGTTTGGTGTTGTAATAATCACAGCGTAATTTCCATTTTCTGTAACAGTAAATGATTGATCGGTAGCACCATCAATAGGCATATCGTCCGTGCAATTGATCCATTGGTAAGAAGCACTTTCTTCGTTGGCAGTCATCATAAGCCCTTCTGTTGATACAGAGAGACTGAAGTCAATAATACTCAGGTTAAGTGTTACAATCGAATCACAACCGTTTACAGAACCATTTTCAATGGTATAGGTAGCTGTTTGATTATCTTCTGTATAGGTAATTCCATCTAGCCATGTATAAGAGTTACAAGCCTGGATTATATCCGTTGAAGTACTGTTCTGATTTATAGTCAGATTAAGCGTTACGATTGAATCACAACCATTTACAGATCCATTTGCAATAGTATAAGTAGCTGTTTGATTATCTTCTGTATAGGTAATATCATCCAACCATGTATAAGAATTACAAGCCTGGATTACATCCGTAGAAGTACTGTTCTGTTTTATGTTCAGATTAAGCATCACTATTGAATCGCAACCATTTGCAGCGCCATTTGCAATTGTGTGAACGGCGGAGCTTGTGTTTTCCGTGTAGGTAATACCGTCGATCCATGTGAAAGATTCGCAGGCAGTTACCTGATCCGTACTGTAAGTAGGAGAGTTGACAGTAAGATTGAGGTAATCAATAGCAGGACATCCTATCGTATCAGTATATGAGTAAGTTGCTTCGTTATTAGATACTGAATATACAACTTCGTCAACCCATGTAAAGGGTTCGCACGAGATTTGAGTGTCAATGGTGTGTCTGATTCCATCATTTTTATTTTCGGTAGTTGTTACAGCACCGGAAGTGACCCAGTTAGAAGTTGTTCCGGTAAGAAAAAAATTATTAAGTGTCCCGCCGAAATTTCCATTTAACTCGGTCAATTGGGTTATTCCGGCATTATTACCTCCGGCAATACCGGAATTAAAGCTGTAGGATGCTACAAGATTTGGTTGAGAAGCTGAAAATACAGTATTCATTGAGCTAACTATCTCACATTGGCTTCGAATCCGATCCCAAATACGGACTTCATCTATACTTCCTTTGAAGAGTTGACTCCCATCAGTTCGACTACCGATGGTCATTCTATTATTATTTCCGATAGAAGAAGTTCCTCCATTAATACCGTCTATAGCCTCTCCATTTATAAAGCAGGTTATGGATTGTGAACTGGCATCCCAGGTTGTAGCTATGTGAGTCCATTCTTCTAATGAAATATTTACTAATATATTTGTACTGTAATAGATTCCGTTAACCCGGAGAAAAACGTAAAGTTCACTGGATCCATTAACAAGAATAGAAACCATGTTGTTAGCATCATGTTGTGCAGAGAATAAACGCTTGCTGGTATTGGATGCTTCTGGTTTTAGCCAACACTCTATCGTAAAATCATTAGAGGCGATTGAATTGAAGAGAGGCGGAAGATCTGCAGATACGTAACCATTTAAAGCGTTAAAATGTAAGGCGTTTCCTGATATTTGTGCTTGTAAAAACAGGATGTTTGACATCAAGAAGGTAATAAACAAATTCAGTTTTTTCATCAGTGTGCAATTTTATATTGCAAACCTAGGAGGTATACCGCAGGAAGGGTTGTAGGTATGTTGCGTATTCCTGTTTATATGTTGCACAATATTCTAACCCCTTGAATTTCTGTATTCACTGGGAGACTGATTGAATTGTTTTTTGAAGAGTCGGGAAAAATTAGCCGGATCTGAATACCCATATTTGTAGCTGATTTCGGAGATACTGAGATCGGTTTGTATAAGGTCTGATACAGATAAATCCAGACGTATTTTGGTAAGCAATGCTGTCGTGGAGAGACCGGTCAACTGTTTGATCTTTCTATGAAGTTGAGAGCGGCTAATAGCACATCGGTCGGCAACCTCTTCGACGCTTAGATGAACACCTTCTTCTTCGCTAATCAGTGTTTCTATTTTTATAATCAGATTGTGTTTGGGGGTATCTTCTTTTTCGACACTTTCTGCTGATAGGTATCTTTTCTGTAACTTCAACTGCAGTCTGATCTGATTCGCTACACGTAATACCAATTCTTCCGATTGAAAAGGTTTTGCGATATAATCATCAGCGCCCGACTGAAGCCCGCTGATCATACTGTCAAAAGAGGATTTGGCGGTCAGCATAATTATAGGAATATGTTCAGTTGCCGGATCATTTTTCAGAACCCTAAGAACTTCCAATCCATCTTTTCTGGGCATCATCACATCCGAGATAATAACGTCAGGGATTAGTGTAATGGCTTGTTCTATTCCCTCCTCTCCATCAATGGCTGTATATAGTTCATATCCTTCTTTTTCAAGAAGTAACTGAAGATATAAACGTAGATCCGAATTGTCTTCAATGATCAATATTTTTGGTTTTTCTTTATTTGATTCAAAAGAAATGATCGGATTTTGTTGAACAGACTTTTCGAAATCAGAAGAATTACTTGCGGTTGAAGTAATATGTGCAGGTTCGTAAGGAAAATATACTTTTACTGTAGTTCCCTGTTTAAGCACACTGGTGAGCTTAATTTTACCTTTCATAAGCTGTACCAGCTCTTTCACAAAGGCAAGCCCGATACCGGTTCCACTTTCTCTACGCGTGGTTGTTGAATCAATCTGATAGTATTTTTTGAAAATATTCTCCTGTTCATTCGGGGGGATTCCCAAACCTGTGTCTGCAATGGTAATTACAATTTCTCCCTGTTCAACGGAAGAGGTAATCGAAACGGAAGAGTTCTCCGGAGAGTATTTAATAGCATTGCTTATAAGGTTTGATACAATTTTGAGAAGTTTGTCGCTATCCAGAGTCACAATCGTTTGTTCCATGTGGTTTGTGTATGTCAACCTGATAGTTTTACCAGCTGCCAGCGGAGCAAACATATCCTTAATTCCTGTTATAAAAAGAGGCAAGTCAGTTGGTTCGGGAGACAGACTCATTTTTCCTGCTTTTATACGTGAAAAATCCAATACCTGATTAATCAGGTGTAACATGTGTTCTCCATTTTTGTTAATGAGCTGCAAATAAGGATTGGAGTGATCTGATTTTAAGAGCTCTTCAGCCGGTCCTTTAATCAGTGTAAGAGGAGTTCTGAATTCGTGTACAAGATTATGAATAAGATTATCAAGATACTGTTTCTCACGTTTCACAAAAGTAATAGCCTTTTTCTTTTGATAGAAAGAAACAAAAAGTATAAGTAAAGCAATTAGTAAAATAGAACTTCCAATGAGCAACACGTTTCGTAAATTGACCACTTTGTCCAACTCTCTGGCGGCAGAAGAAATAATACCTTCTTTTTCCAGTGTGTATTTTGCTTCCAGCTCTTTGCGTAAAGAAGCTTTCTGCAATTCCGCATTATCAAGGCTGTCTTTTAAAAGTAGTGTGTGTTCGTAATAGAATAATGCGCTATCCGCCTGATGGGTTGCTTTAAAGTTTTTATAAAGACAGTTACACACAATCATTTCTACCTCAAGATACTGAATTCTCTTTGCGATAGGCAAAGCTTCCTGACAAACGCTAATACCTTTACTAAATTCTTGCTTTGCGTGAAGAACAAGCCCATAGTTTCCCATTGTGCCGGGAAGTGCGAAATCAAACCCTCCGGTTTTCAGTAATTGGATCGATTTCAGGTAATATTCTTCAGCTTTATCATTTTTACCTGTTTTTGAATAAGAAGCCCCTATTTCATTATAAATAGCATTTAGTATTTGAGCATTGAAATGTTCCTCAAAATAAGCTTCTGACTTTTTTAAATAATACAGAGCTGAGTCAACTTGATTAAGACCATTGTAGGACCCTCCGAGATTTAACTCCTCAAAATGAATTTCTTCAGGATCCCCGGATAAAATAGCATAATTGTATGCTTTTCTTCGTATTTCAAGAGCTCTTTGTTTTTCTCCTAATGAAACGTATAGAATAGAGAGGTTAGAGTAGGTTTTGGCAAGTGTGAGATAGTTTTCGGTGCGTTCGAGTAGTTGAATGGCCTTGAAATAATAATCAATAGCATCGATTCTTCTCCCTGAAACCGTATAAACAGATGCCAGTCCACTATAGGCGTTGACAATCTTTTCCTGATTTGAAGTAGCGAAAAAATATCTTTCTGCCCATCGGAAACAGTTTTTTGCTAGGTCGGTGCGCCCAGAGTTTAAATAAGCCATTCCGAGAACAACCATAGTCTGGAATGCGGAATCAGGGGAGTTTGAATGCAGAAGTATCTCATTTTGCAGATGATGAGCTTCTTTGTCAAAAGCCCCGACTTGTGAGAAAAGAGAAGCCGCTTTCCGGTGGAATTTTTTTTGATCGTGTTGGTCGTATAGTTGAATCTGGCTTTTAAAACTATCAATGGTCTGAAATGCAGAGTCCGGAGCAGTGGCTAGTTGTAAGAAAGCTTTATTAATCAGGGAGTCTATGGTATCTGCTTTTGCCAGTGAAACCTGAATCAGTATCAGAAATAGAAGAAAAGAACCTTTACGAATCATACAATAATTTGACAGGAGGTAAAAGTATTCATTTTACAGTAAACAATGAGGCGTTTCAATGTGAAATTGATGTTGTTTAGAATAAAAAAGGGATTAAATTAAGAGAAGTTTTTTTAAGAGAAGAGAAGTCGCCGGGTGATGAGATTTACAGTCTGTGTTTTAATGCTTATTTTCGTTACAAAAAGTACAGATTTAAGCGTATGGAAAAAGAAGAAGGAAAATTGAGCTGGGATGACTTTATGAAGGTCGAAATGAGAGTGGGAACTATTATTGCGGCAGAAGAGTTCAAAGAAGTTCGAAATCCGGCATATAAAATAGTTGTTGATTTTGGAGAATTGGGCGAGCGGAAAACATCAGCACAAATCACAAAGCTTTACAACTCTGAAGAATTGATAGGAAAGCAAGTCATAGCTGTAGTTAATTTTCCTAAAAAGCAGATTGCAACTATTATGAGCGAATGCCTTATACTTGGTGGAGTCGGAGAAGATAAAGAGGTGACTTTACTTCAGCCGGAAAGAAAAGTGAAGAACGGTACAAGAATAGGATAACATAAGTAAAAACAGGAACAATGAGGAGAATCCATCTTTTTGAATTTGAAGACCAGGAATGGTTTCCCGGGTTTTTACGTGACTATATGACGGATTTCCTGCAGTTTTTGTCCAATAAGGCAAAAGTGTACAAATCAATTATTCCGTTGCTGGCAGAAAAAATCAGGAAAAGTGAAACCAATGAGTTATTGGATCTGGCTTCCGGAGGAGGAGGGGGATTACTTTGGTTAAATGAGGAATTGAAGAAAGAAATTCCTCATTTGAAGATTACACTGACAGATTACTATCCGAATCTTTCTGCATTTGAACGTACAAAAAAAATGGCAGATAATTTTCGTTCTGTCGATTATCCGGTTGATGCCCGTAAAGTACCGGGCAATTTAAAAGGGTTCAGAACTCAGTTTTTGTCTTTCCATCACTTTAAACCAGTTGATGCCTGTCAGATTTTAGCGAATGCAGTGGAAAGTAATAGTCCTATAGCTGTGTTTGAAGCGCAGGGACGCAATGTACCCAGTGTGATGGCAATGCTTTTTTCTCCGTTAAGTGTGTTGTTTACGACTCCTTTCATTCGCCCGTTTAAATGGGGGCGAATTATCTTTACCTATCTTATTCCGGTTGTACCTCTTTGTGTGTTATGGGATGGCGTCGTTTCCAGTTTCCGGACGTATTCCGTAAAAGAAATGCAGGAAATGGTCAGGAAAGTAGATCCGACTAATCAATATGATTGGGATATTGGTAAGATCAGGAAAGGGGGAGGATTGTTTTACCTCATTGGTCTGCCGAAAAATAAGTAACTGTTTTTTCGATATATTGAGCCTGTTTCAAATTTTTTATCTTTAGGGAATGAAGCCATTCCTTGCTGTATTTTTGTTGTTGTTTTGCCATTGTGCGGGAAAGACGCAGACAAGCGGAGAGTTGATCTCGAAACTTCCTGTAAAACTGGAAGAGACAGATGTCTGGCCGCGTATTTCCAAAGAAGGACAGTTACTTCCTGAGTTCGCTTACTTAAACGAATTGAACTTTTCTTTTATCGTATATAAAAGTGATTCGGCTCGTGTAAAAAGTTTTATGATTGAACCCCGTGAGGAAGGAATATATCCTTTAGTAATATTCAACAGAGACGGCTATCGCGGTTATGGAAAACTTACGTTGATGACTATGATACGTTTTGCTGCTGAAATAGCACATAGCGGTTACGTCGTGATGGCTTCTGACTACAGAGATGAAGATGCGTATGGAGGACAGGAACTTAACGACGTCCTGAACCTGATCAGGATTGGAAAGCAGCTGGAGAATGTAATCCCTGAAAAAACTGGGATGCTGGGTTGGGCGAGAGGGGGTATGATGACCTATCTGACACTAAAAGAAAGCCGCGAAATCACTACAGGCATTGTAGTAAATGGAATCAGCGATTTAGCCGATATGACCGGACTGGAAACAACTGTTTTCACACAAATTCCCGAATACCAGCTTTATAGAGATTCCTTTTTTCAGACACGATCGGTAAGGTATTGGCCTGAAAAATTATGTAGGGAGAGTAGTCTTTATCTGATTTGCGGAAAACAGGACACCCGGGTTAATTACTCTGGGACGTTACATCTGGCAAGACAATTAGATTCCTTATACTACGATTACAAAATGGATGTTTTTGATGCAGATCATTTTTTTCATGGGGACAAGAAAGTACTGAATACAGCAATCATAACCTGGCTCGACGAAAGGCTGAAATCACTGCCCGAACGTAAAGTTTCCATCACAATTGATGATGTTCCGAATACAAAATTATACCGAGAAACCGGAAAAACCGAACTTTTACGAAAACTGGATTCTTTGGGAATTCCAGTGGCGATCTTTAGTAATGAGGACAAGTTGGTATTTAAAAAAGATTCTGTGGATGAAAAGCCATTAGAGGACTGGATCAAAAAGGAATATGTAACAGCCGGAAATCATACTTATTCTCATATGCGTTATTCGGAAAACGATTACGAGGATTTTGTAAAGGATATTGAAAAAGGAGGGGAAATGTCAAAATCAATTACCGGAGAATATGGTAAAACGCTTTCGTATTTTCGTTTTCCGTTCAATGATCTGGGGAAGGATTCTGTGGCACAGATCCGGTTGAAACAATATCTGGATAGTACCGGGTATAAGCTGGCTCCCTATACCATTGAAAGTGCTGACTGGATGTACGACGCCGTCTATGAATATTATCTTCGTCAGGATGATACAATTACTGCAGAAAAGATCGGACAACTTTATGTGAGCGAAACTGTTCGGTTGTTTGATTTTTATGACTCCCTTGCCGGAGAGCAGTATGGCCGGATAATTAACCAAATCTATTTATGCCATGATAACCGGTTAAATGCAGATTTTTTCTCATTGCTTTTTAGTAGATTGAAAGCAAGAGGGTATACGTTCATTTCTTTAGACGAAGCACTTTCAGATCCGGTTTATGAACAGGAAGAGTTTTATTTTGGAAAATGGGGATTCTCCTGGTTGTATCGCTGGATGAAAAGTAAAGAAGAACGAACAAGAATTATGAGAAGTGAACCTGGAGGTATACAAATCCATGAAGAATATAACAGAATAAAATAACAACAGTATGGGAGCTGTTGTGATAAATTAGGAGGTACTACAATGAAAAAGAAAAGTAAGATCGTGACGGGAATATTGTTTCTTTCCCTTTTTACATTGGTAGCATGTAAGGATTCGACAGGGTCGTCGACTACTGGAGAGGGTATCGTCCCTCCGGGAGAAGCTATCGATGTTTCAGATTTGGATAGTCTCGACATTGTTTATCAGTTACAAGGAGAGTGTTACGCTTTTAGTAGTGAGAAAAATGAACAACCATCAAACGGAGAATGGCATTCACCGAACAGACCTTTGGAAACAAATGGTAGATTTACACAAGATAAATTATATTTATTGGCAGAAGAACAACCTGTTAAATACGGAGATACGGATATAGTAGGACATAAGTTATACCTTGTAAATACAACGAACAAGAAAGCCGTTTTTGGGGTGCTGGATAGCCGGTTATCTATTATAACAGAGGTGTTGGATCAATATGGTAATTGGAAACCGATTACGTATCTTCCTTCCAGCTTTTGTGGGAACAGTTATCATACAATCACGTTGGATAAAAATGAATATTGGGAGTTTATACAACCCGTATATACCGGGGAGTTCGAAACGAAATTGCGTTACCGCTTAGACGGACAAGAAGGTGGAAAGACTATTGTATCAAATGAAATTACAACGTGTATTAATCCGGAGCAAATGAATCCCGAACAAAAGGAGAGAAATAAAGGAGGAGGAAACCTGATGGATCCTTATTCGTTGTAAATAAAGAGAAATCTACTCTTCTGAAATTACGTAAATATCTTCATTGGGCTTACGGAATAACCGTTCTTCACGGGCAAAGCGTTCCAGTGCGTCGTGGTCATTAAGAATAGATTGCATATCAGCAACCTCTTCCAGTTTGGACTGCATTTCTTCTTTCTCAGCCTCCAGTTGCTGTAATTTCCTGTGTTTGGAATAGAGCATAAATACATCGACATCATCTAGAAAAACAACGTATACAACAAATAAAGTTCCTACCAGAAGGTATTTGTTGCGAAACGGACGTATGTATTTCTTGATCTGCATACACCAAAAGTAAATAAAATAGATTGGGTTCGATACGACAGGGAATCAGATGTTATTCACAGAAAAGTGTGAAGACAGAAAAAGCGGACATGTTTCCATATCCGCTTTCACGTATAATTGTATCTGTAATTATCCTAAGAAAGGATAACGATAGTCTGTTGGCGGAACAAAAGTTTCCTTAATTGTTCGGGCAGAAACCCAACGTAACAGGTTCATTGAAGCACCTGCTTTATCATTCGTTCCCGAACCGCGAGCACCACCAAAAGGTTGTTGTCCTACAACTGCACCTGTTGGTTTATCGTTAATGTAGAAGTTCCCGGCTGAGTTTTCAAGCAATTTCACTGCCAGATTTGTAGCATAACGGTCATTCGAGAAAATAGCTCCCGTAAGCGCATAATCAGATGTTCCGTCTACCAGACGAAGTGTTTCTTCAAATTGATCAGCTTCGTATACATAAATCGTCAATACAGGACCAAATATTTCTTCACACATGGTTCTGAATTTCGGATTACTTGTAAGAATTACAGTAGGTTCAATAAAGTACCCTTTTGATTTATCGTAGTTCCCTCCTGCAATAATTTCGGCATCCGGTTGGTCTTTAACATAGTCAATGTAAGACGAAATACTGTCAAAAGCTTTCTCGTCAATAACTGCATTGATAAAATTGGAAGTATCCGAAGGAGCTCCCATTTTGAAAGATTCCAGATCGGCCAGTAAATAGTCCTTTACATCTCCCCAGATGTTGTTTGGAATATATGCCCGTGAAGCAGCAGAACATTTTTGTCCCTGAAACTCAAAAGCACCTCTTGAAAGCGCTGTAGCAACTTCTTTTGCATTAGACGATTTGTGGGCAACGACAAAGTCTTTTCCACCGGTCTCTCCTACGATTCGCGGATACGAACGGTACTTGTGAATATTCGATCCGATGGTTTTCCATAGGCTTTGAAATACAGAAGTAGATCCTGTAAAGTGAAGACCTCCGAAGTCACGGTGGTTGAAAACAACCTCTCCAGCAACACTACCTCTGGTTGTTACCATATTGATAACACCATCAGGAAGCCCGGCAGCCTTGAAGATATCCATGATTACCTTTGCCGAATAAATTTGTGATTCGGCAGGTTTCCATACCACAACATTCCCCATCATAGCCGGAGCTGCAGAAAGGTTAGCTGCTATAGAAGTAAAGTTAAACGGAGTGATTGCGAAAACAAAACCTTCCAATGGACGATACTCAAGACGGTTCCATGTCCCTGGTAATGATTCCGGTTGCTCACGGTATATCTGCGTCATATACTGTACGTTGAAACGGAAAAAGTCCACCAACTCACAAACTGCATCAATTTCAGTCTGGAAAACATTCTTTGACTGAGCAAGCATTGTTGCAGCATTCATCTTTGCACGGAAAGGTCCTGCCAGAAGGTCCGCAGCTTTCAGGAAAATAGCAGCGCGTTCTTCCCATGGTAGATTCGCCCATGCTTCTCGGGCTTTCATGGCAGCATCAATAGCCATTTCAACGTGAGAAGCGTCACCAATACTGGCGTGTCCCAATACTTTAGCATGCTCATGAGGAGGGCTTAGTTTCTTCTTATTATCTGTACTGACCTCTTCTCCACCAATATACATAGGAACGTGAATAGGTTCCTGGTTGTACATCTCGTTATAAACAGCCAGTAATTCATCTCTTTCCGGACTTCCCGGAGCGTAGGACTTAACCGGCTCGTTTTTCGCGACAGGTACATTAAATATTCCGTTTGCCATAATTCTGTTTTTTCACAAAAATAAGCGTAATCATTGAATAAACAAGTTACTTTTGTTACAGAATACTCCCCGAAGTTGCAGAATAGGAAGAGAAAGGTGAGGGCGAGGAATCTGAAAAGTACAAATACCTGTTTTGAAAAAAAATCGTACGTTTGAAGAAACGAAGCAACTGCATGTACTCAACTAGAATCTTTATTTTTCAACTGATTCTTGTCTTTAGTGTTTTATCTGTCCTTGGACAGCCAAGACTTAATAAGGATAGTTTATACACTGAGATTGAACGCAAGGATCTTATCAATGTAGAGGCGTATGAAAAATTGTTGGCGCATTATGCAAAAAATGAACCGGAGCAATTATTCCTGTTAAGTAAAGAGCTACTGGAGCGGGCGGTAAAAGAAGGAGATGAACCTGCCGAAATGATAGCCTACTTTTATATTGCAGACTATCACAGCGAAAGAGGAAATCATAAGCTGGCGTTGGAAAATCTGCACCGATCCCGAAAATATTACGAGAAACATGAATCGCGGAAAGATTTGGTAGATGCGTATAATGGTATTGGTAATGTTCACTTTCGAAGAGGAGAAGTACGCGAAGCGATCAGTTGGTATCTTAAATCAATGAATGAGGGGAGTGAACTAGAGGATATCTGGATGTCAAATCTTGCGAAATTAAATTTGGGAAGAAGTTACATTCAGATCAAAGATACACTGAAAGGAGAAGCTTTGATTCTGGATTACATCAAAGAAGTCCGTGAGTTGGATCGTACCACGGAACTGGCGAATGCATATAACGTGCTAGGAGGATATTACCAGGGAATAGGAGATTTTGATCTGGCAGACTATTACTTTAACGAAGCTCTGGTTATCTCTATGACGAATGGTGATAAACGAAATGTAGCACATAGTTATAATAATTTGGCGATCAGTTATTTTTTTCAGGAGAAAGAAGATCTGTCCAAAGCGTATTTTCAGAAAGCCCTAAAAAGCCGTCTTGAAATAGGAAATCTTCTTCACATAGCTGAAAGCTACTATAATTTGGGAGACTGGTTCTTTTTTCAGGGGATATTAGACAGTGCATCATGGTATTATCATAAATCATATGATGTTGGTGTTGAAGCCGATTCGTACAGTTCCAGAGCAGATGCATTAATGGCTCTTACCGAAGTTGAAAAACAGCGGAAGGGATTTGATAAGGCGTTGGATTATTATGAAGAATACGTGGATCTGAAGGAACAGCAGTTTTTATCGGCCACACAGGAAGATATAGCTGCGTTGGAGTTTGATAGGATGATGTCGGAAAACAAAAAAGATAAAGCTTTCCTCAGGCATTCCCAGAAAAGTGAAGAACGATATTTCAGCGCGGAAGTGCGTAACAAATGGTTGATTCTGTTTTCAATTGCGGCTTTGACTGTCATTATCATTGTGTTACTCGTTCGGTTGATCAACGAAAAGAAAGCGGCTGAAAGAAACCAAGATAGGTTAATGAACAAGCAGGAGCAGATGACAAAGATGTTTGAAGAGTCTTTTGCAGAGATCAAAAAAGAGGAGGCCAGAAAATATGATTTATTGTTCGCAAATGATCCGGTTGAACAGCTGTCAGATACCAAACTCTATGCATTAGGGGATGATAGACTGGCGATTACAAGGCAGCTTCGCATAAGCGATAATCGGGTGTTTTGTTGGATGGGAGAACAGGATGAATTGACTTCGCTGCTTTTTCTTCGGTTCCTGCAGAAAAATAGTTCACGACTAGCAGACCCGGAAGGGGTAGATGAGGTGCTGATGGAACAGTCGCTTATTGATATGTCCGGAGTAGCCTGGTTTTTTTACAATACAGTGGAGAAAAAGGTAGATATGAGTTCCGGTATTGTTTTTTGTAAAAACGGTGAAACCATTTCCCGGGAAGAAAGTAGGGGAGAAAATTATCTGATTACAGACAGGAGAACATGGGAAAGTAACAGCGAAATAGTCCGGAAACTGGAACAGGGAGTGTTACAGTTAAAAGATTTCTCACACGAGATGATAAATAGCAGTGCAAAAGATCTTTTGTCCACCGCTGTACTAGAGAAAAATGTTCTGTTTTTCTTAAAAGGAGAAGAATAGAACTAATTATACTTACCGGGAAAGACTAAGTGAAATTGAGGGACATTCACTTTGAATGTTTCTTTGGTCAGCATATTTTCAAATGTATAATACCCTTCCATATATCCCATTTCAGAATTCAGATCACACCCGGAAGTATAATGGTAAACTTCTCCCGGTTGTAATTCAGGTTGATTTCCGATCACTCCATCTCCTTCCACAATTCGAAAGGGATTCAGAGAGTCGTAAATATGCCAGCATCGCTTTAGAAGCTTGACCGGAAAATTATTCCTGTTTTCAATAGAAATCCGGTAATGAAAATAGTATACGGATTCGTTTACTTTTGAGAAGTCAGGACGGAATTGCGGTTGAACACTTATTCTGACTCCTTCTGTAATGGCTGTATGTAATTTCATTTTTTCGCTTTATAGATGGTGGTGCAACTAATATAACGTTAAAACTTCATACTTAGTTTGCCTTTTAACAAAAAAAAGATCAAAACAAGTGTTGGGAGCATCTGAGAAAAATAAAAGAATGAGGCAGGAGAAGCTTGTCTTGAAGAAAAAGCCAATCAGTGTACTTTCCTCTCAAATAGTGGAAATTAAAGAAGTTAAGTTTACTTTTTAAAAGGACGTGTATAACTGAAAATGAAAGCGTATAATTTAGAATTATTCTAAATTAATATTTGATGTACTCTAAGTCACATAATCCGAGTCCTAAACAAAACAATTTTATAAATTTGCCTTTCGAATTTTAATAGGTAATTCGCATGTCCAAGACTATTAGACTAAAGAAAGGTTTGGATATCAGATTAGTAGGCGAGGCTGAGAAAGTGACAGCTAATGCGCCAATTTCTGATTTCTATGCTGTGAAACCATCCGATTTTCACGGTATGACTCCAAAGATGGTTGTTAAACCCGGTGAAAAGGTGAAGGCCGGTACGGTGATTTTCTTCGATAAGTACAACGAGCAGATTAAGTATGCTTCTCCGGTAAGCGGTGAGGTTACTGATGTGGTGCGTGGTGAAAAACGAAGAATCCTGGAAGTAAGAATCAAAGCTGATCCGGAAATACAATACGAAGAAGGACGTCCAATGGATCCTGCTTCTATGTCTTCCGAAGAAGTGAAAAGCACAATACTGAATTCAGGATTGTGGCCGATGATTAAACAGCGTCCTCTGGATATTGTAGCCAACCCTGATAACGACCCGAAAGCGATCTTTATCTCGGCTTTCGATTCGGCACCTCTTGCTCCGGATTATGACTTCGTGCTGCATGGTCAGTCGGAGTATTTCCAAAAAGGGCTTGACGTTATTTCCAAATTGACAAAAGGAAAAGTTCATTTGGGAATGAACGGAAGTACACGTCATGATGAAGCGTTTACAGGTGCAAAAGGAGTTGTGCAGGATAAATTTGTAGGTAAACACCCTGTCGGAAACGTAGGGACACAAATACACCACGTTGATCCGATCAACAAAAATGAATTTGTGTGGGTGATCAATCCGCAGGATGTAATGATCATCGGACGTTATTTTGCCGAAGGTAAGTTTGACCTCACGAAGTTGGTTGCTCTAACCGGTTCCGAAGTGAAAACACCCAAGTACTATCGTGTGATAAGCGGTGCGGCTGTTAAAAGCATAGTGGACGGCGGATTAAATGACGGTGAGAACCGAATTATTTCCGGTAATGTACTTACAGGTGAAAATATAGGACAGGATGGATTCATAGGTTTCTATGATAATCATATAACAGTTATCCCTGAAGGGAATGAAATGAAATTCTTCCTGACGAAAGGATGGCTGGGGCTTGGATTTGACAAATTTTCAAATTCACGTCTTTTCCCTACTTTCCTTACTCCGAACAAGAAGTTCCGTTTGGATACTAACACAAATGGAGAGGAAAGAGGGTTTGTTGTAACAGGAGAAATGGAAAAAGTATTCCCGTTTGATATTTATCCGATGCAGTTGATCAAAGCGTCTATGACGGATGATATTGATCTGATGGAAAATCTGGGTATTTATGAAGTGGCTCCTGAAGACTTTGCGTTGTGCGAATATGTTTGTACATCGAAAATTGAAATTCAGGAGGAGATTCGAAAAGGATTGGATCTGATCAAAAAAGAATGTCTCTAAAATAATTGTTGAACTAAAAAGACGTAGAAAGTGAAATTTCTGGAAAAGAAAGTTAAAAGTATGGAGCCGATTTTCGCGAAAGGCGGAAAGCTTGAGAAGCTTCATTACGTGTATGATGGTCTTGCGACTTTCCTTTTTACTCCGGCTACAACCACAAAACGTGGAGCACATATTCGTGATGGAGTAGATTTGAAGCGGACAATGTTTATCGTTGTTATGGCCCTTATACCTGCATTGTTATTCGGGATGTATAATACAGGACACTGGCATATGGTGGCGGAGTCCGGTAATATGGATCTGCCCTATCTGGATGATTTCGGAGCAAAATTGCTGTACGGGTTGATTAAAGTACTTCCAATGGTAGTCGTTTCCTACGCTGTCGGACTGGGAGTGGAGTTTATCTTCTGTACAATTAAAGGACACCCTATTCATGAGGGATTCCTGGTTTCCGGAATGCTTATTCCATTGATTATGCCTGTGGAAGTTCCACTATGGATGGTGGCAGTAGCAACTATTTTTGCGGTAGTAATCGGGAAAGAAGTATTTGGAGGAACAGGAATGAATATCCTGAACGTGGCGTTGACTGCCCGTGCATTCCTATTCTTTGCTTATCCGACATCTATGTCAGGAGACAAAGTATGGATGGGTGGTCAGGAAGCTGACGGATTCTCAGGAGCGACTTTTCTTGGAGATGCTGCATCACTGGTGTCAGACTCGCCCACAGTGGATGGGGCCACCGGTTTGATGGACAAATTCTCAGCCATGGATTCCTTTATCGGAATTATCCCGGGATCTATTGGTGAGACATCTGTAATTGCTTGTTTAATCGGTGCTGTTATTTTGATTGCTACTGGAGTAGGAAGCTTACGTGTTATGCTTTCGTTTGCACTTGGTGGTTTAGGAATGGGATACCTGTTCAATCTGATTGGTCCCGGATTAGGGAATGAGTTCATGCAGATTCCTGCATATATGCATTTATTAGTAGGTGGATTTGCCTTCGGAGCAATTTTCATGGCTACAGATCCTGTTACAGCTGCTCAAACAGCAACAGGGAAAATCTGGTACGGAGTTTTCGGAGGTATGCTAGCGGTAATGATTCGTGTATTGAATCCGGCATATCCTGAAGGAGTGATGTTGGCGATTCTGTTTATGAACGTTATGGCTCCTCTTATTGATCACTACGTTGTGCAAATGAATATTAACCGTCGTTTAAAACGTCTTAAAACAGCATAGTCATGGCAATGAATAAAGAAAGTAACGGATATATTTTTGGTTTTACCATTGCGCTTGTAGCTGTAGTGGGGACTATTCTGGCTTCGATCTCTATGGGGTTGAAGGAAAAGCAGACAATGAATAATGTGGTTAAGAAGAAAATGGATATTCTTGCTGCTATTCAGGTCGAAAGTACACGAAAAAGTGCGGATGACGTTTACGATAAATACATTACCTCCAGCCTTGTTATTAATAAGAACGGAGAAGCACTGGATGGAGAAGTAGCATTTGATATAGATGTTAAAAAACAACACAGAGATAAGACGCTTACGGAAGATATGAAAAAGTACCCGCTTTACTTTGCTGAGAAAGAAGGCGAAAATCTTTTGATTATCCCGGTTGTAGGAAAAGGTCTTTGGGGCCCCATCTGGGGATATGTAGCATTGAAAGATGATATGCGAACGATCTACGGTGTAAGCTACGATCACAAGTCAGAAACCCCGGGATTGGGAGCTGAAATCAAGCAGAAATTCTTTACGGATCGTTGGTTGAATGAAACAATTGCTGATGCCTCGTTCAACTTTACTCCAATTACTGTAGTAAAGGATGGTTCAGGAGCAAACCCTCAGAAAGTAGATGGAATCACTGGTGGTACAATTACTTCTAAAGGAGTGGAAGAGATGATGAACCGTACAATGGGGATTTACATAAACTATTTTAAAACTGTTAAATAAGCCGGATTATGAGTGAAGTAGCAGAAAAGATCAAAGCGCCGAAAGAGCCGCTTTTTTCGAAAAAGAATAGAAAACTGGTAACAGAGCCACTTTCGGATAACAACCCGATTACAATTCAGGTATTGGGAATTTGTTCGGCTTTGGCAATTACAGTGCAGGTTGAACAGGCGGTAGTAATGTCTGCTTCCGTACTGTTTGTATTGGGGTTAGGAAATGTGGTTATTTCTTTGCTTCGAAACCTGATTCCCTCACGTATACGTATTATTGTGCAGCTGGTGGTTGTAGCCTCGCTGGTAATTATAGTAAACGAGGTGTTGAAAGCTTTCCTTCCGGATGTTTCGGAGAAATTATCCGTTTTTGTCGGATTGATCATTACCAACTGTATAATCATGGGACGTTTTGAGGCATTTGCAATGGCAAATAAACCCTGGCCATCATTTATGGACGCAATGGGTAATTCGTTTGGATATGCATGGGTACTAATTGTTGTTGCCTTCTTTAGAGAGTTATTTGGTTCAGGATCTATTTACGGTTGGGCTCCTTTTGGAAGTTCGATACCGGTAGATGGCTTTCCAAATGGTACAGGTATTTATAACTTAGGTTATGTAAACAACAACATGATGATTTTGCCTCCTATGGCATTGATCGTTGTGGGAATAATCATTTGGATTCAACGTTCACGAAACAAATCATTAATCGAGGAGCACTAGACTTCGTTAAAGAAAAAGTAATATGGAAAGTACATTAGATATTTTTGTAAAAGCCATTTTCTCGGAAAATATGATTTTCGCATATTTCCTTGGAATGTGTTCTTACCTGGCTGTCTCGAAAACAGTAAAAACGGCAGTAGGTCTTGGTGCAGCTGTTATTTTCGTATTGGGAATTACAGTTCCGATTAACTATTTGCTAGAGAACTATATCCTGAAAGAAGGTGCATTGGAATGGATTAACCCTGAGTGGGGAGTGAATGGTTCCAGTACAGTTGATTTATCCTTCCTTTCATTTATCATGTTCATTGCGGTAATTGCTTCAATGGTACAGTTGGTAGAGATGATCGTTGAGAAGTTTGCTCCTGCACTTTATGGTGCATTAGGGATCTTCCTTCCGCTGATCGCTGTAAACTGTTCGATTCTTGGAGGTGCCCTGTTTATGCAGGATCGTCAGTATTCGACAATTACAGACGCTACAGCGTTCGGTCTGGGGTCAGGAATTGGTTGGTTTATAGCAATTGTTGCTATTGCTGCAATTCGTGAGAAAATCAAATACTCTCATGTTCCTGCACCGCTAAGAGGATTGGGAATTACTTTCATCCTGACAGGATTGATGGGAATTGCCTTTATGAGTTTTATGGGAATCGAATATTAACAGTACAACGGAATTAATAATGGGATTAACAGTAGGAATAACGGTAGCAGTCTTTTTGATCGTAGTACTCTTGTTAGTAAGCGTACTTCTTTTCGCAAAGGCTAAACTTTCACCGTCAGGAAAAATTAAAATTACAATTAACGGCGATCGTACTCTGGAAGTAGACGGGGGAGGAACGTTGTTAGGTACATTAGGAAGCCAGGGGATTTTCCTTCCATCCGCATGTGGTGGTGGAGGAACCTGTATTCAGTGTACTTGTCAGGTACTTTCAGGAGGAGGGAACATCCTTCCTACGGAAGAGCCACACTTTTCGCGTAAGCAAATTGCTGATAACTGGCGTTTAGGATGTCAGGTGAAGGTAAAAGAAGACATGGAAATCCATGTTGAAGAGGAAGTATTGGGAGTTAAAGAATGGGAAGCAACAGTTGTTTCCAATTACAACGTGGCATCTTTCATTAAAGAGTTTATCGTTGAGATTCCCGAAGATATGGATTACAAACCGGGTGGATATATCCAGATCCGTATTCCGGCTTGTGAAGTGCCTTACTCTTCAATTGATATTACAGCACACCCTGAAGAACATCCGGGAGAGCCTGAGAAGTTTAAAAAAGAGTGGGATAACTTCAACCTTTGGCCATTGGTTATGAAAAATGACGAAGATGTAGTACGTGCCTACTCAATGGCTTCGTACCCGGCAGAAGGACGTCGTATCATGCTGAACGTTCGTGTGGCTACTCCACCATGGGATCGCGCACGTAACGGTTGGATGAACGTGAATCCGGGAATTGCTTCTTCGTATATTTTTGCGACAAAACCAGGTGATAAGGTAATCGTATCAGGACCTTACGGTGAATTCTTCATCAACGAGTCAGATGCTGAAATGCTTTACATCGGTGGTGGAGCAGGTATGGCACCCATGCGTTCACACTTGTACCACTTGTTCCGTACTGTGAAAACAGGACGAAAAGTAACCTATTGGTACGGTGGTCGTTCGAAACGAGAACTGTTCTACATTGAGCATTTCCGTGCATTGGAGCGCGATTTCCCGAACTTTAAGTTCTACATCGCATTGTCAGAGCCACTTCCGGAAGATAACTGGAAAGTGAAAGAAAGTACAGAAGCGGAAGGAGACGGATTTGTTGGATTCATTCACCAGGTTGTGATTGATCAGTATCTGACAAAACACGAAGCACCGGAAGATATAGAATTCTATTTCTGCGGACCTCCGATGATGAACAACGCAGTTGTTAAAATGTGTTCGGATTGGGGTGTTCCTGACGAGAACGTTCGTTTTGACGACTTCGGAGGATAAAAAGAAATTACAATACGTAATACAAGGGAAAGCTGCTTTAGGGCAGCTTTTTCTTTTGGATGAAAGCGGAAACCAAAAATTATTTTATTTTCGTAGTCGCATCCTTATATACTATGGCAAATATTAAGCAGATACTTGAATACCTCAAACTAGACGGAGACGTAGATGATTTTGAGATAATTCACAAGAATATTGAAAAAGACATCATCTTTAAAGGAACCAACCTCTGGATTCTTGTTTTTGCCATAATCGTGGCTTCTGTCGGTCTGAATATGAATTCAACGGCAGTGATTATCGGAGCCATGCTTATCTCTCCGCTGATGGGACCGATCAACGGGATGGGATATAGTATTGCAACGTACAACTTTCCCTTGTTTCGTAAGGCCATTAAAAATTTTGGGTTTGCGGTAGGTGCCAGTTTGGTGGCGAGTACAGTGTATTTTGCCATCACGCCTATTTCAACAGCACATTCGGAATTATTAGCACGTACAAGTCCTACAATTTATGATGTGCTCATTGCCCTTTTTGGAGGGTTGGCAGGTATTGTAGCCATCAGTAGTAAACAAAAGGGGAATGTAATTCCCGGAGTGGCGATTGCTACCGCCCTGATGCCACCGCTTTGTACAGCGGGTTACGGACTGGCTACGGGACAGTTTTATTACTTTTTCGGTGCTTTTTACCTCTTTACGATTAACACCGTATTCATCGCAATCTCAGCGATGGTGGTTTCACAGATTTTGAAATTTCCAATTCGTACGTTGGTAGATACGAACAGAAAATCGGTGGTGAACCGTTGGATTTCAGTAGTGATTGTGGTAACTATTATCCCAAGTATCTATTTCGGATACGGACTGGTACAAAAGGAAAAGTTTATTGACAATGCCACCAAATTTGTAAATAATGTTCTTGTATTTGAAGGAAACTTTCTGATCAAAAATGTGGTGGACGGAGACCGGAGAGAAGTTACACTGGTATATGGAGGTAATGCACTGACAGACGAGCAAAAGTTAAAGATCCGCATGAAAGCCGCTGATTTCGGACTTGATCGTTCCAGTATACTGGTTGAGCAGGGAGTAGCTTTTGACAAAGGAGATCCTTCGGTGTTGCAGGTGGAACGTCTCAAAGCAGAGATGATCTCTCAAAACGAAAAACTCAAAGAGAAAGACGCAGAGATTAACGTATTAAAAACCCGGAATGATATCGGGAAAGAATTGTTGGCTGAAATAAAAACAATTTATCCGAAAACAGACGTTTGTATCTACTCGGAAGCAACCAAGTTTACCGATTCACTTCGCAATTCGGAACAACTGGCACTGGTCGTGTTTCATTCGTATTCGGAAGAGTATACAGCTGAAGAGAAAAACCAGATCAGGAAATGGATCCGGCAGCGTTTGAAAACTGAAGCGATACGCGTTTATTTCTATTACTAGGTAGTTGTAATTTGGGATACGACAATCCCTTTGCTTACACAACCTTTTGTCTGATTATTATTTTATTAGTAACTTGTTCGCACCAACTGAACAGTTACACGATGAAAACAAATCAAAAAGTAATCCTGCATCAGTATGGATTGATTCTACTGATGCTCTTTGTTCTGGGAGTGATAATGACTTCCTGTTCGAAGGACGAGGCCAGCTCCCAGGAGGAGTTACCCGAACTGACAAGTGAAGGGAAAAATACCTTTGGTTGTCTGGTGAATGGTGAAAAATGGGTAGCCTATGCTTCCTTTACGATTGGTGGACCAATTGCTCTGGAAGGGAATTATAATCTTTCAACCCGCGGATTTTATATTACAGCTACCAGAGACCTGGATGACCAGAATAAATTTGAGACCATTCGTTTCGGAATAGAGGATCTGACATCAGCAGGATATCATGATATGGCTGCTACGCATATGGTGACCAAAGGGTTTACCGATTATGCGGGCAACTACTCCTGCTCACAGTATTACGTGGATACGACTTTGCTCCATAAGGTGTTAATCACCAGGTTTTCGCATGCAGACGGTGTGATATCCGGCCTTTTTAATATGGATCTCATCAACTCTTCGTGTCCGGAAGATACGTTGCGGATACGACAGGGACGGTTTGACTGGAGTATGGTAATTTTTAATTAACGAACGGGAAGTTCTTACGCTCCGGATTGTATTCAAAAAGACGACGGAATAACAACTGTAATGGATTACACAGTAAGAATTTTTTTATACTTTTTTGTAAAAAAATAGAGAAGTAACAGGCGCGGTTAAATACTTTTTCTCTATATTAGCTGTACTACCCATGTACCTCCTATGAAATACCCATACGTACATACGGTCTATAGAAAAATGATATTCCTGATAGTAGGGAGTGTGATGTTGTGCGGAGTGGGATGCAAAAAAGAGGTTGCAGATCCTGATTCCTCCAATCCGAATGTCTTGCCGCCCTTAACCCACGAAGGAAAAAACACCTTTGGGTGTAAAGTGAATGGTGAAGTGTGGGTGGCGCAAATGCCTTTTTCCGTAGGAGGAGCTAGCGAGATAGAAACCGAGTACTATCCGGATTTAGCAGGGGTGCAAATTGTTGCCAGAAAAAAAGATGAGGATAAGAATATCTTTGAACGTTTAACTATAGTTATATCTGGATTTAATGGGGAGAATAGCTACTTAGTTGAAACAATGAATAATGAGTTAGGTGGTTTTTCTGATTTTAATAATAATTATGATTGTTGGAAGTATTTTTATCATGATAGTTTGATTAGAAACGTCAACGTGAGTTATTTCTCATCATCATCCAGAATCATTTCGGGAACCTTTGAAATGGACTTGGTGAATCCTTCTTGTCCCGAAGATACGATACGAATCCGGGAAGGCCGTTTCGATTGCAGTTACTAAATAAAATGAAAAGAATACGATACATAGCGATTTATGGAGTGCTGATTATCGGTTTGATGGGATGCAAAAAAGAGGTTGTAGTCTCCAATTCTTCCTACTCAAATGTTTTACCACCCTTAACCCACGAAGGAAAAAACACCTTTGGGTGTAAAGTGAATGGTGAAGTATGGGTGGCGCAAATGCCTTTCGCTGTAGGAGGGGCAATGGCACTTGAAGGTATTTATTATGCAAATACCAATATGATGCATTTGGTTGCTAACAGAAAATTGAGTTCAGAAGGAAAATCTGATCAAGTTGATATTTTGTTGGAGAACCTTGTTCAAACAGGAGAGTACCAAGTGCTTACAGATGATAACCAAATGAGAGGGTTTACAGATTATAAAGGAAATCACAACTGCTCAGTTTATAGATATAATGATAGTTTACTCAGACGGGTTTTTATCACTAAATTTTCTGCGAGTGAAGGAATCATTTCGGGTACGTTTGAAATGGATTTGATTAATCCTTCCTGCCCGGGAGATACGATACGAATCCGGGAAGGTCGCTTCGATTGGCGGATGACTGTTTATTAATGTAAAGACATGAATAGAACTCCATACATATTCTTTTCGGTGGCCCTGTTCCTGATAGGCGCGGGAGTTCTTTCTTGCAAAAAAGAGGTTACAGATCCTGATTCCTCCAATCCAAATGTATTACCGCCCTTAACCCACGAAGGAAAAAATACCTTTGGGTGTTTGGTGAATGGCGAAGTATGGGTGGCGTATGCTCCGTTTACGG